>NZ_JBHUCN010000012.1:0-28654 GCF_042677725.1 Rothia amarae | reverse complement strand
CTAGGAGTTTCTTTCACTCCCTCGCCCCGGCGACTCGTACTACTTTACACACTCCACAACACCCCCGCAAATCGAAAAGTGGTGACCTGCGTGACAAAAGGTTACTTTTTGGTGTATGTAAAGTTTGCTTACTTTATAAAAGTCCTAGTCAATCCGGTTTTACAGGATTAAAAACTTTTCTCGAACTTTTTCAATACCTCCTCAAAACCTAGTTTTCAGGAACAAAATCCCCTAATCCCCCGTTGAAATCCATAAGAACCAATATCTAGAGAAAAGGTAGAAAACAATGCCTGTACTTTCCGTACTTGACTTCGCCACCATCTTCGACGGCGAAACGCCCCGAGAAAGCTTCAAACGATCCGTAGCTCTTGCCCAGCACGCTGAACAGCTAGGGTTTGAACGCATCTGGTACGCAGAGCACCACAACATGAAATCCATTGCCAGCTCAGCCCCCGCCGTCCTTATATCCCACGTAGGCGCCAAAACCTCCAAGATTCGCCTAGGATCCGGCGGCGTGATGCTTCCCAACCACTCCCCACTGGTCGTAGCCGAACAATTCGGAACGCTAGCAGAGCTCTACCCCAACCGCATCGATCTCGGTCTAGGACGTGCCCCCGGCACAGACCCGAAGACTCTCAAAGCACTACGTCGAGACTACAGCGCAGCAGAACACTTCCCACAAGACGTCAAAGAACTACAGGGCTACCTCACCGACAACACACAAATCCCCGGAATCAACGCCGTACCCGGCAGAGGAACCAATGTTCCCCTCTACATTCTGGGATCCTCCCTCTTTGGCGCTTCGCTGGCAGCAGCGCTAGGTTTGCCCTACGCCTTCGCTTCCCACTTTGCCCCCACACATCTAGAAGAAGCCATCAAGGTCTACCGAGAGCGTTTCAATCCCTCCGAACAGCTGGCTGAACCCTACGTCATCGCAGCAGTAAACGTCATCGCATCAGACACCGCAGAAGATGCGCAACACCAGCTGGAAAAAGCCAAACGATCCCGCGTTAAGAATATGGTCGGCCAGGGTCGCGACTATTCAGAGGCTGAAATCGACATGCTCATGAATTCCGCGCCCGGTCAACAAATACTGAGCATGCTCAAATACACCACCGCAGGTACAGCAGCTGAGGTCAAAGACTACCTCATGAGATTTGCTCACTTGGTAGAAGCAGACGAACTGATGCTCTCTCCTCTTTCTCCTACAACAGAAGGGGTGCACAAAACACTGGATATCGTTGCAGAACAAATGATCTAACGAAACACTAAAAACAGTGAGAAAGGGACACACCTCTAGGTTGATGGCAAACCCAGCCAGTTCACCTTACTGATGTTCTGACTGAAGCTCCCTACCTTATATAAATAAACCTTTTAAGATATATTTGCTTGCCTCGCGAATGCTCAGGGGCGCCATCTTCTCGCCATAACGGGCTAGGAAATCCCGTACCCACTGAGGGTTCACTTTCGAATAATCTCGTAAAGACCAACCAATTGCTTTATTGATAAAGAATTCAGAAGACCCAAAATTCTTGACAATAATTGCCTCTAAAAGGTCCGGGTTAGTCTTCTCCTTACGAGTGAGCTGGTGGTCGATAGCGATTCTACGAATCCAAAAGTTATCGTCCACCGCCCACTCGTTCAGGAGCATCTGATTCAGCTCAGGATGACGTAGCGCGACATCGCCAATAATCCGATTAAGCCGGTCAATCGAGCACCACCATGTCTTACGCTCAGCTAGCGAGCGCAACCAGGGAATATCTGCAGGCTGCAGATACTTTTTAACAGCTACCAAATAATCGAGAGCGTTATAAAGAAATTCCCGCCCCTCCTGAGCCCAAGCATGCTCCACAAAATCCTGATTGATGCCGTCGGTTTTAGCTTCCTTCTTCAACTCAGCCAAATAAGGTTTGAAGATTTCGCGCCGCAGAGGAGACTTCAATCCCAGAAAAGAAAACTGATCGCGCATATAGGCGCTCATACCTACAGCGATGGCGGGATCAGCGGCGTCAAGCATAGACTGCTCATACTCAGAGATGTTCATCCAGATAGCCTAACCCATAGCAAAAAGGGGCCCTCAGAGAGGACCCCTTTCATCCCGAACAGTACTTACTCGGCAGAATCAAACGTCTCGGTATCAATCACGATACGGAACTTGACGTCACCGGCAACCACGCGATCATAAGCGTCGTCGACCTCGTGAACATTGACCTTCTCAATTACTGAAGCAATGCCGTGCTCAGCACAGAAATCAAGCATTTCCTGAGTCTCGGGGATGCCACCGATATTGTTACCGGTTAGCACACGACCGCCACGAATCAAATCAATAATCTGCAGAGGCAAAGGCTCGGTAGTCAAACCAACCACCGACATAATTCCGCGAGGCTTCAACAGGTTCAGGTAAGAACCCAAATCAATCGGCGCTGAAATAGTATTCAGAATCAAATCAAACTCACCGCGGTGCTCTTCAAAGAAATTCTCATCGGAAGTAGCCAAGGTACGCACAGCACCCAACTCCTTGGCAGCGTCCGCCTTCTTCAGCGAGCGGGAAAGAACAGTCACCTCAGCGCCCATTGCTGCAGCAATCTGAACACCCATATGACCCAGTCCGCCCAGACCCATCACAGCTACTTTCTGACCGGGTTTGACGTTCCAGCGAGCCAGCGGTGAATAAGTGGTGATACCGGCGCACAGCAACGGTGCCGCGACGTCAAAATCAAGCGCCTCAGGAATAGTGACGACGAAACCCTCATTCACAGTAATTTTCTGTGAATAACCACCCTGAGTAATGGTGCCGTCGACGTCCTCAGCGTTATAAGTACCAATCGCGCCCTTGAGACAGTTGTTCTCAGCGCCAGCCTTACACTGCTCGCACTCGCCACAAGAGTTCACCAAGCACCCCACGCCTACGCGGTCGCCCACCTTGAACTTAGTAACGTCCGAACCAACGGCGCTTACCACGCCAGCGATTTCGTGACCAACCGTCAACGGGTAAGTTGCAGAGCCCCACTCGTTGCGAATCATGTGAATGTCAGAGTGGCAGATACCAGCAGCTTTGATATCAATGACGACGTCGTCCGCACGAGGATCGCGGCGCTCAATTTCAGCAATCTGGTACGGCTCCTCAGGGCCGGTCTTCTGCAAAACTTTAGTGGTGTACGACAAAGGTCTTCTCCTAGTACATAGTCTGTATAAATCAGCCTATGCTCGAAGAAGACCTTTGCACCAAGTTATTCCGCCAACGGCGCAGTGTTCACTGTAAAGACACAGGAGCTAGGAGTCCTGCGGCACATTTACAATCTGAAAAGCTGTAGCGTCAGGACCTGCGACAGTCGCGATACGACCATAAGGCGAATCCATAGAACCATCAATGACCGATCCACCCAATTCTTTGATGCGCTCAATCGCGGCATCGGCATCCTCCACGAGGAAATAGGGGCGCCAGAACGAGGGAACGCCCTCGGGTAAGAACGACGACGCATCGCACAGACCCGCGGTAGCTTTTGACTCATCGGCGGTGTTGGTAGCAAAACGGACGGGAGCGTCTTCGCCACCCATCCATCCGATGTCCCAGCCGAGTGCGCGGTAGGTGGGAAGGGCAGCGTCCAAATCAGTGCTCAACGATTCAAACCATGCTGCCGTACCAGCGCCCTTATTAACCACGGATCCCTCAAAACCTGCACCGTATTCCCATAGTCCCAAGACTGCGCCTGCGCCGTCGAGGATAAAAGCCATTTTGCCCATTTCGCAGACTGTCAGGGGCGAAACGATAACGGTAGCACCGGCGTCTTTAACAGCCTCGATTGACTGTTCCATATGGATGGGCTAACCAAATGAAGTAGGTTTACTTCACCCAAAGGGGAGGGGCTCTCTGCTATTCCGCAGAGAGCCCCTCCCCCTGTTTAAACCTCTAAATATCTCGGTGGATATGGTGTTCTAAATCGTGCACAAAGTACTCTGCGAGCGTCTGGATAGTGAAGCGACTGCCATCAGAACGACGTCCGGTGCGCTCCAATAAGTCAGCAGGCACCTTTTCAAATTCACCCGCCGCATGATGCAAATTAGTAAGCAAATCACGCTTGACTGAACCCACAGGACGGTTGAGATACTCCCCATCCACCGCTGCGGCGTCCTGATCCCACAAGGCAAACTCCGGGTTTTCATGGATTAGCATCCACTCTAAACGCTGGCTCATCACCTCGCAGACCTCCGCGCAGTGCGCCAAATACTCAATAGGTGCCCACGTATTCTTCTGCGGACGCACATAAAGTTCCTGTTCAGGACGGTTAAAAGCAGTCATGATCGGAGCTTCAAGTGCGCGCAAACGCTGAACATTCTCCCCATAGTCATAGCCAGGCTGAAAACCACATTCAGGGCAGCCGTCGCGAAGTACAACGGTCCAATCTTTAGTCTCCGGTGGAATTTGCTCGTAGTTCATCTTCTTCTCCCGCAATATAAGGCAATCCATTTACTGACTAGCTAAAACTATCGTTAGTAATGAAACCCATCGTACCCAGATAAAACCAGCACCCCATTCATCTTCAAAGATCTCTCGAAGCAGTTTTCTAGAAGGAGAAGGCCTTAGAGTAGGAACAGACCTTTATCTCCCGACTCAGAGGGGAAAAACAATGACGCCGCCTGACGGCCTGCAAACTTATATCCAATACCTCGGCATAGAGCCCTGGCGAATACCCATAGTAATACTTTCAGCCATCGGTATTTACCTAGCATTTTTAATTCTTGTTCGAGTGTTTGGAGTGCGGGTACTAACCGGCTGGAACGGTTTCGATGCGGTTATCATCATTATGTTCGGCGCCGTGGCAGGGCGCGTTATCATTGGCCACCCACCTACTCTTGCCTCGGGGATCATTGGCTTGGGAACCCTCATGCTTCTTGAAATGATTTTTGGTCAAGCACAGCAGGTTACCGGTATCCGAAGCATGAAATCGCATTCGCGCGTCATCATTGCCCATGGCCAATTCATCCAGAAAAATCTTCGCCGATCCCATCTGACTCATGAAGAGGTTTATAGCGCTCTGCGGCGGGCGGGCATAGCGCATTTAGACCAAGCTCAATGTGTGATTCTTGAGGCCACCGGCACCCTTTCCATCATTCGGGAAGGCACCCACATCGATAGGCGCATATTGGAAGGAGTTATTGACGCCGACGCCATCTAGTTCCTCCTGCAGGAAGACCCTGGCATCCCTCAAAATTTAGTGATTTACGGTCTGGATAATCATAAAAGGTGCGCCCGTAGAATCTTTAAGAGCCACCACTCGACCGAGTAAATTATCCTGCGGCTGGCTCACTATTTGCCCACCCAGCTCAGCTGCACGACGAGCGGTGATGTCGGCGTCCTCCACGAATGATGGTTCCTACCCAAAAATATTCTGGTAAAAAGGAAGCGCCGCATCAAAATCCCGGCTCATGTTCTCGAACCAGACGGGGGTCCCAGGTTGCGCAGTGAATTCATAGCCACTCATAGTGCCGGGCTGCCAAAACCCTACCTCAGCGCCGGCAGAATCCTTAGCGAGCGCCATCGCACCCATTTCGCCTACCCACATAGGGCCAAAAATTCCCACCCCACCGTTTTTCTCAACTTTTGAGTAAGCAGTTTCGATGTGATCGGTGCTCAGGTAAACCGCCCAGTGATTGGGGTAGGGCGCCTCGTCTAACTCACCCTCAGTGCTCATCTTCGAATTCATCAGCCCGCCTACATACCCGCCATTTTGGGTAATGAGATGGTAATGATGAAAATTAGGACCGCGGCCTTCAAACGCCCAGCCGAAAAGTTCACCGTAGAACCGCTGAGCTTCTTCGGGGTTATCGTTGCCTAAATCAAACCCGATGGGAGTGCCGCTGGGGAGAGTCATAGAAATATCCTTGTGAGTAGGTTCGAAATTAGCGGCGATCTTTGATGCCAAACCAACCAGCAGCACGCCGGCGATTTTCCTCATTGAGTTTCGTGATGGGGGTGAAGGTACCACCGTTATGTTTGACGGCGGTTTCTAGGAGGTCTCGAATCAGCCAGACGTCACCGGGGTCAGAGCCTCGTTCGGACATCAAAAAAGCGCGCATAAAGCGATCTTCATCGAGCCCCGATTGTTGGCGCAACTCGTCCAGAGTAAGACCTGATTCCTGCAGATTTTGCTCAAATTCACGAGCGATTTGGTCGCGCTCGACGCTAGAGAGTGACATGAGAGTATTCCTTAAATCCCTGACATTAAGTTACCTACGGGTAACAAATTACATGACATAGCGCTTTCAACACGCGGAATTTCTCAAAATTAAGGGTAGAAAAAAGAAATATTTCAGCAGAAAAGCGCAAGTCACAGCAATAAGGAGAGACCAAAACGGAAATTTTTATTGCAGAGCCTCTATTAAATCTTTCACCATAGCCCCCATGCGGAATCGCTCCGGGCACACAGGATTTACCCCTATAGCATTTAACGGTTCGGCAGTAACAGGCCCTACGACAGCCACAACGGTTTCGGTACGGAGTGCTGCTTCGACCTCATCCCCCCTACCTAAGTGATAAGCCTTCTCCAGAAGAGCCTCTACCGCCGGCGCCGCCGTAAAAGTAATGGCATCTATCTCCCCCGCAATCAAACGATTGATGAGCTCATCCACTAAAGCCGGGTTTTCAGGTTCCTCCCACCGGTTAGGATGTACCTGCGTTACCGTAGCACCGGCGTCTTCCAGTCTCTTCACTAAAGCGGGGTCCGGTTTACCATGCTGCTGAATAGTCACGTTCTTTCCGGCAACGCCCTTCTCCAGCGCAAGCTCCACCAACGATTCGGTAGTCTCCACCTGCGCGATTCCAGAATCCTGCCAACCCAGCGAGCGCACCGCACCCCTGCCCTTGGCGCCGCGCACATAAATTTGCGCATCACTTAACATCTCTTTGAGACGCTCAGCCCCACCATTTTTTTCTGTTGCATCCAGCCAGCTTTTCAAACCGTGACCGGTAGCAACCAACAGAACATGCGGCGGGTGTGCTAGAACCTGCTGCGTTTCAGCAGCGAGTGCGGCGTCGTCATCCGTCTTCACGATTCGCACCGTAGGCGCAAGGAGGACGCGCGCCCCGTGGCGCTCGAACGCGCCCGCTTGCTCCTCAGCGCGACGAGAAGCAGTGATAGCAATGGTCTTATCAGCGAGAAGTTGATCGTTCATAAATCCATCTTCTCGCACTCAACCCCGCAGGGCTAGAAACCACCATCTGAATATGAATCGTGAGTCATATTCGCAAAGCGTGAATAGTGACCCTGAAAAGCAACAGCGATTGTCTTGGTCGGGCCATTACGATGCTTCGCCACAATGACATCCGCCTCACCAGCGCGAGGAGATTCCTTGTCGTAAACGTCGTCGCGGTGCAAGAGGATGACCATATCCGCATCCTGCTCAATCGAGTTATGCACAGTTATACCGTTAGCAATGAAGTTATGATGCCCCAGTACGGTTGCGTCAAAGACTTCTTCCTCGCCTGCATACTCAATACTCACCACGGTGTCCCAGAAGATGTCATTTACCGCGTGCATATCCAATTCAGCCGAATCAAGGACGGACGCAACTCGAGCCAATCGGCTACGAGAGGGCGAACGCTTATAGAAGGCGGAACCGCAATATTTGCTGCCCATATCTTTCTGGAAATCTCGATGTGTTATTCCTCGGTCAGAAAGTATATCTTTGACATCGTTCCATACCTCTGCAGGTACCGTGTCTACGTTAGTGTTTGACTTCATGCCTTCATTTTCAAGAATGTCCAGCAGACGTTGGCAATTCGTAGCACGCCCTCCATGAACACCAATCTCACGCAAGAAACGAAGCTGCTCATCGCGACCGGAAATATCTAAGGTGTAGCCCTGGCGATATTCTCCCTTCAGAGGCGCCTCACGCAGACGAGTAGAGATACCGAACCGTAGCAAAAGCAGGGAGATTTGTTCGGTCATCTGCCGGGATGTGGAGCCAAAATAAATGCGGCCGCTTCTACCATTTTTCTTTACAGTCACTGAACCATCAGTTGCCCACAGATGTTTGATAAACAGGGCGATTTGCGTTTTCGGCAATGTAAATACTTCAGCGGGAATAAATTTATCCCATGACCGCAATCCGAACAGTCCCAATTCGTCAAGCCACGCCGCAAGAGGGTTTCTCTTGCCATGGGTAAGACGATAGGGCGCCGGAAGACGTAAAGAAGTACAGCGAGCAACTTCATGAGTGTCTCGGACAGCAATAATACCGAAGTGCTTTGCCGCTTCTGTTACTGCTTGCAAGTTCTCCTCATCTACCGAGGCATAGCGGATAGATTGCCCCTTCACAAACGAACCGTCTCCCAACATATGAGCGAGCATCGTCACCTGCGCATCGTCCCATATAACACGGTTACTAGGCCCGTTCACGTGGCGGGGAACACTAATCCGCGAACCAGGTTCAAGCTCCCCCAGACCTTTCCACCCACGATACGTAAAGAAAGGGTGGTTCGCGGTTGCTCGAATCTGCTTACCTGAAGCAAGCTTCATGCAATAAACAGGTTTCACTCCGGTAGAGAAAACATGGGTAAGATGACGCTCAACGTACCGCATATCGTCACCAAGGGACCATACAGGAACATTCCGAGCGCCCGATGCGAACAACTCACCCATGGTCGTTTCTGCGCCAGTATCTGAGCGTAAAATACGGGTATCAGCAGTCAGACACCCAGATTCACGCAGATCCGACACCATGGGCTTCTTATCGGTTCGTTGCTCTGAACCACGATTCAACTGCGACAGCGCAATGAGCGGCACTTCGAGTTCCTTCGCCATGAGCTTCAGCGCACGCGAGAACTCGGAAACTTCTTGCTGACGCGACTCCACCTTTTTACCCGAACTCATCAGCTGCAAGTAGTCGAGAACGATGAGCTTCAAATTATTTCGCTGCTTCAGGCGGCGCGCTTTCGCCCGGATTTCCATCAGCGTCATATTGGGCGAATCGTCAATAAACAAAGGCGCGTTGTCCATTTTGCCGACGGCGGTAGCGAGCTTAGCCCACTGGTCGTCGTCGAGCTGCCCCCTGCGCAAATCCCCCAGGTTAAGAGAAGCCTCAGCGGCAAGAATCTTCATAGCAATCTCGTTGCGGCTCATTTCCAACGAGAAGAAAACGGTCGCCATATTGTTCTTAATCGCCGCAGAACGAGCGATGTCGAGGGCAAACGTAGAATTGTGAGTAGGGATCATGGCACGAGAAGCTAAGAAGAGATGCTCCTCATTATCTACCTGAATACAACGCACGGGCACAGACTCTATGGGCTCTACCGCCACGATAAACCGACTAGTTCGCTTAGGCGTGGGACGAGCGTCGCGAAGGCGATGAGCATCGTTCTTTCGCGATAATCCAAAGACCGTATCCGCAGCCGAAAAAGTAAGCTTGTATGCGGTAGAAGTAGCCTCAGAACGCCCCTTCACATGCTTAGTACGAAGGCCAGAGCGGTAACCCAACGAATGAATCAGCTCTTGAGCGTCCAACGCTAACTGGCGATTTGTCACGACCAGTTGCACACACCCAGCGTTAGTTACAGTACCGTCAGCGTCCAACAACCCAGCCAGAAGAGCTCTACGCTGCTTCTCGGAAGCCCGAAGGTAACTTGCAGGAATATGTTTATTACCAAGGACACCAAGCTTACGCAGTCGCCCTTGTACAGTTGATTTTTCTCTATAACATTCTAGGCATCTTGTCCCATGGCAATCTTTGCCACATTCGGAGCAGGGACGCACAACCCACGCTTTAAGTTCACCTGCATCCGACACGGTCGGTAGAGAAACAGAATAGGTTATTCCATCGACTTGTTTAACTTGATATCCGTCTAATTCAATCCCCGCGAGAACTTCGGAATCAGCTGATGTTACCCGGGCAGCGGCGCTCGCACCATCTCCAAGCCACACCCCCAAGGTATAAGGGGCAATCGGCAAATCAGCATCCGGAAATTGCAAAGGACGAGCGTTCTTCACGCTGTGATTGATACGGGCATCAGCAGTGTTGCAACGCAAAGTAGAACGAATCTCTTCAGTAGTTCGCACTTCAGCAGTATTCCGCTGGTTTTTTTGGAGGCCCGCTAGTACTGCCTGCTTAGACTTACGAGAGGCCCGGGTATCTGTGAGCCACTGATGTTCAGCATCGGCAATAATTTCCGACCCGTCATCGAAAACCACTCGATAACAAGGGCGATTATTCATTACCTCAGTAGCTGCAATCACGGTGGTGGGACAACCATCGGAGCCTAAAACCTGATCACCAACGGATAGTTCTGCCATCGTCGTCCAACCTGAGGGAGTAGGGATTGGAGTGTCGAGCGCAAGAGCCTTGCCCATTGCCGGCCTAGCCGCAATAACCACCATCTGACCGGGTTGCAACCCGGCGGTGAGCTCATCAAATTCAATAAAGCCAGTGGGGACGCCGTGAATACCACCGGCACGCGAGCCGTTCGCCTCAATCTCATTTACTGTGGAATCCATGGCTTCTTTGAGCTGGACATAATCTTCGTTCTCACGGCCGTCGGCAACGCTATAAACCTCAGCCTGCGCCTGGTTCACCAACCCTTCGACCTCGCCGTCCTGCGAATAACCCAGCTGGGCAATCTTAGTGCCAGCTTCAACCAGACGGCGCAAGACCGCGCGTTCTGCCACAATTTCCGCGTAGAATCCGGCGTTGGCAGCGGTGGGCACCGAGGAAATCAGCGAGTGCAGATAGGGGGCGCCGCCGATACGATTAAGTTCACCGCGTTTATTGAGTTCGTCGGCAACCGTAACGGCGTCGGCAGGTTCGCCGTGGCCGTAAAGAGTAATAATTGCTTCGTAGATATTCTCGTGCGCAGGCTTGTAAAAATCAGACCCACGCAGAACCTCCACGACGTCAGCAATCGCATCTTTAGAAAGCATCATGCCGCCCAGAACAGACTGCTCCGCCACATCATCGTGGGGAAGGGTACGGGCACCATACTCGGGGTTCTCAGACACTTTTTACCTCTTCTGCTAACTGCTAGGGTGGGTTCTATTTTCTCATGGCACAGAAAGACACACGAGGTGGGATTGATTACGGCATGAAATTTCCCTCCATAGAACATGAGAGAAGCTCATTGGTCTCGTGCATGAATTTTTCAGTTCATACCAGGTGTTGATGGGGTAAGCCTCAAGAGTTGTTAGTTCGGTGATTCCCTGAGATATCGGGCAATCTCTGCTCCGAGGAGCTTTACATAGTGGCTCGGGGTCTTTAGGGACTCCGCCAGGGTTACTTGGTGTCCTTCATACTCCATATCTAGGACGGCGAAAACCCGCTCAAACCCTGCCTTTTCTGCTCGTTGGGCAGTGAGCTCGTTGGAACCGCAGACAGCAAGAGTTCTCTTATGCTGCGCGCGGGCTGCGTTGGCGACGCCGGCAGGCCCCTTTCCTTGGAGGGTCTGCTCATCGAGCTTCCCCTCCCCCGTAATCACTACGTCTGCATGCTCTAATACCTGGTAAAAACCGGTAAGTTCAAAACAAATATCTACCCCCGGTCGCATTTTGGCCCCTAAAGCGAGGCAGGCGAATCCGAGTCCTCCTGCGGCCCCAGCGCCTTCCTGAGTGCTGAATGTTTCACGTGAAACACCCATATCCAACTCTAAAAGGTTGGAAAAATGTTTTAATGACCGGTCAAGAAGCAAAACTTGCTCTTCTGTTGCGCCCTTCTGCGGACCAAAAACAGCAGCCGCACCGCTCGAGCCTAAAAGAGGATTCGTGACGTCGCAAGCAACCGTGAAATCAATCGAATCTAACCGGTTATCCAGCCCCGATACATCTACTCGAGCCGCGCCCAGTAAAGTCCCTCCTCCTGCGCGCAGAGGCTCACCGTCGTCGTCTAGAATCTTTACGCCTAGAGCCTGCAACATCCCCGCACCAGCATCGGTAGTGGCAGATCCACCCAGCCCCACCACAATATGACGGGCTCCGGCATCCAACGCAGCAAGGATTAACTCACCCACACCAAAAGTTGTGGAATTGACCGCATCAAGCTGCTGAGAATCCATACGCCACAGCCCACATGCTTCCGCCACCTCAATCACAGCGGTCTGGGATAAACCTTCATAAGCGAACTGAGCCTCTACTGGCTCCCCCAGAGGACCAGAAACCGGCGCCATGATTTCCCGAAAACCAGCGGCAAGAGCCGCTTCGACCGTTCCATCTCCGCCATCAGCGATAGGACATATGAGTGGCTCAAAGGATCGCCCCAGCTCATCCTTCATCCCCTCTGCGATTGCTTCAGAAAGCCCAGCACCAGAAAGAGAACCCTTGAACTTATCAACTGCAATGAGAACGCTTGGGAAAGTAGCCATACTCCATTATGTTCAAAAAATCCCACAGTACGAACTAGTGAGAAACTTTCAAACCTATTACCCCGCCGATAATCATGAGCAAGAAAATAATTTTCACCCAAGATATTGATTCCGCGCCGGTAGCCATCGCAAAAATAACAGTTGTTACAGCCCACACCGCGTACCCTGCGCCCAGTGGAACCTCTCGCAGTGCGAATGAAAGCCCACCCATGCTCACCACAAGCGCCACTACAAAGACGACGCTGGGTAGCCACCGGGTAAACCCCTCCGAACGATCCAAAGCTGTAGCCCATACCGCTTCAAAAAGACCAGAAATAATAAGAATTGCCCAGTACATACCGCGCCCCAGCTCGAAAAAACAATAGTTATTTCAAGCCGTCTTTACTTTAGAGAGGACTCTCCGGGCACGGCTTACATCGTCCGGTGGGAGATACTCTAGCAAAATCCCACTATTTTTTAAACAAAAAACTAGCGGCCCGACCCCCATACTGGTCTTGCCGCTAGTTTTTAACACACACATTCTCGATACGAAATTCAGCATTTCTCGCACCGGCTATTCAACTTTCAGAAAGCTTCGGAATCCTTTTCAGGTGCTCCTCGAACCATCTATTACTAGTTAACACCAGCAACCTTTGGTATTCATTTAAGAATCCTGGGAGTCACCTGGAGATTTTAAAAACATTATATGAACGGTCTCAGAAGTTCATGAGGCAGGTGTTTGGGCAGACGAAAGGAAAGCACACTAGAGAACCTCGTCAAAGAGCGGTGGCCAGAAGCGCCAGCACAACCACCGGATTAGTCACCACCGTAAAAATCAACAGAAGCGCGTTCCATAGGGTCATGTGGCGATAACGAAATAGGCCCACCACCGTCAAAGTCATCACCAGAGCAGAGGCGATGATGCTCCCCACCAAACATACCAAAAAGAGAGTCAGGGTACCCGATGGGCTAGAAAGAGACCCATAAACCGCAATCAAAGAAAGGACTGTGGCGATCACTTGAACAATAAGTGCAACCAGGAACATCTGGGTGCTAGATTTCAGCGAACCCCACCGCGACGACGCACGGGAGGAAGAATCGGTTGTCTGGGATGATAAGCGCATAAATTCTAGTATGCCTTTACTTTCTAAGAACGGAATCAAAAGCGCCTTCACATACAAAGAATGCCGCTTCCCCAAGGAAAGCGGCATTCTTTACAAACGCGTGGCGCTCATAAGCAAAAACTTATGCAGCTACAACGTCAAGTTCAACGTTTGCTACAACGTCCTCGTGCAAGCGCACGGAAACGTTGTGAGTACCGGTGGACTTGATAGCGTTGCCAAGGTGGATCGCACGCTTGTCAACAGAACCTAGTCCAGCAGCTTCAATAGCGTCTGCAATGGTCTCTGCCTTAACAGAACCGAAGAGACGACCTTCGGAGCCAGCCTTGTGAGCAACGGTTACAGTTGCGTCTGAAAGCTTAGCTGCCTGAGCCTGTGCCTCTTCAAGTGATGCCTTAGCGCGAGCTGTACGAGCTGCGCGGATGGACTCAACCTGGCGTTCGCCGCCCTGGGTCCATACAACTGCGAAGCCGCGGGGCAGAAGGAAGTTACGTGCGTAGCCGTTCTTTACAGTAACGACGTCACCTGCAACACCCAGACCGGAAACTTCCTGAGTCAGAATGATCTTAGCCATGTTCTTTACTCTCCTTCTCTTTAGCGGCCAGCGCCGGAGTAAGGCAGGAGTGCAACTTCGCGGGCATTTTTAATTGCCTGAGCGATCTTGCGCTGTTCCTGCACGGTTACGCCAGTTACACGACGTGCGCGGATCTTGCCGCGATCGGAGATGAACTTACGCAGAAGAGCGACGTCCTTGTAATCAATCTCGGTTACGTCTGCAGCCTTGAGCGGGTTCTGCTTTGGTTTGGGCTTACGGATTTCAGCCTTAGCCATCGTGGTGCTCCTTTATTTTGTTGGGAGCCCGCGGCTAAACCGCGGGATGGTGGATATTTTTATTCGAAGGTTATCGGTTTAGAAGGGCGGTTCGTCTTCAGACGCCGCACCCCAGTCATAGTTTCCGCCGGACTGAGCGCCCCACGGATCTGCACTAGGTGCAGGAGCTGACTGCGGTGAGGACTGCTGGTTGCCCTGAGAGCCACCAAAGTTACCGCCACCGTTATTGTTGCTATAACCGTTGCCGCCGCTGAAACCACCCTGCTGGCCACCGGTGTTGCCACCATTGAAACCACCTTGGTTAGCTCCAGCGAAGTTGTTGCCTCCCCCATTGTTAAAACCGCCACCTTGCTGACCACCAAAGTTGTTACCTCCGGAGCGCTGGTTACGGTTCACGCTGGCAGATGCAAAACGGAGTGAGGGACCAATCTCTTCGATCTCTAGCTCCATTGAAGTGCGGCGTTCGCCTTCTTTAGTCTCGTACGAGCGGGACTTCAAACGGCCCTGTGCGATGACGCGCATACCCTTACGCAGGGTTTCTGCCACGTTTTCAGCGGCTTCACGCCATACTGATGCGCGAAGAAAGAGGGTCTCGCCTTCTTTCCATTCACCCGATGCGCGATCAAAATTGCGCGGGGTGGATGCGATCGTAAAGTTAGCTACCGCTGCACCGTTAGGGGTGAAACGAAGCTCGGGATCGCCGGTAAGGTTACCAACGACAGTAATGACGGTATCGCCAGCCATTTGATGCCTCCAGTCGAATAATCAAGTAATTAGAAAAAGTCTTTCATGAGGGTCTGACATTTTTAGGCGTCAATCTCAAAAATTCTGTAAAAAAATCACATCACTTTGAAACGGCGTGAACCAACCCCTTGAAAGGGATTACTTGGAGGAGATCTTCTGATCTTCCGGACGGATGATCTTGGTGCGCATCACGGATTCGTTCAAGTTAAGGCGACGATCCAATTCTGCTGCAGATTCCGGGGTAGAAGTGAAGTTGACGACTGCGTAGATGCCTTCGGTCTTCTTCTGGATTTCGTATGCCAGGCGGCGACGGCCCCAGATGTCCATCTTGTCAATGGTGCCGTTGTCCTTGGTTACGATTTCGAGGAACTTAGAGAGGGTAGGCTCAACAGCCTGATCCTCTACCTCGGGATTGAGGATAACCATCAATTCGTATTCACGCATGATTAAACCCCTCCTTTGGGCTAAACGGCTATGGGATTTCCATAGCAGGAGATATTTCGCGCTTGCACAAAAGCGGAGATTGGCCGATTCTGCACAGACTTTGCCACCTTACAGGATTAAACGCCTTATTTACAGGGTTTTTTGGAGGTTCGGCGCAAGGTCACACGAACTACAGACGTGTAAGTTCAGACCGCCACCGAGGGAAAGCGGCTAACCACCGTAGCTCCCCGGCGCTTCGACGTCGAACGGGAACAAAAACTAGTACGTGCGACGAACTGCTAGAGAGTTCATTAGCCCCACACGAATTGGCATGGTGAAGATATCTATGAACATGAGCAGACCCCACAAGACAATAAAGGGAATGCCTAGAATTATGTGCCAGGTGGTGGAACCGATAGCAAACAGAATGACGTAGAAGAGCGCCATAAAAGGCTGACGCAGATACAGCTTATGTAAACCTAACCAACCCAAGAAGAACCACAGTAGATAGGCAATGAGTAAAGATTTCTGCCGGACAATTACGGTGGTAGCTTGCTGGTTAATTCCGTAGGTAGGAGCAAAAGGATTGCGCTGATTATTTATATATTGCGGGGTGTAATGTTCGGGTCTTTCTGACATGGATTCTCCTTTGATGTAGCCGTGCAGATCTTAGAGATTCTGCTTGTATTACTTTTAAGGCTACTGAGAATTTGACTACCTGTCTGTACCTTTCGCAGAGGGTGAAGCAGAGGATTCAGAAGGCTCCCCCGCCTTTACCTCTATCGACGCACTTTTGCCCGATGAAACAACCGTTGCATCGATAGGAGTAGAGATTTTTTCGGTAATTTTCTTCCCGTTTTTTTCATAGGTCACGGCAAATTCTGCAGGTTTATATTTGCTAGCATGCCAAGTATCCCCCTTCTGGGAATCCTGTTCTAAATACATCACTGGACGTGAAATAAGATTCCATTCCACCTCGGTTATATTTTTTTCCGAGGGTGTTTTAGAAGCAGGGCAACCTTCTGGAGAGAGGGAACGAGAGTTCATACATTCCTGCACCCACTTATTAATCTCTTGATCCGTTTCACTCCACATACGGTAAGACGGACGAAGCTTATACTGCAGAGGCTTCAGCGAGCCCTGATCAAATCCCACGCCCACAGAGTAAGACCCACCGACCACCGAATAGTAGGAATCTTTAGGCATACCAAACTCAAATTTTCCGGGTAATAGAGCGACCTTCCAGAGGGAAGATTCCTCAGGAGAGAAAGCTCCAGTATCAGGTAAATCTACGGCATACCCGTTGATAAAGAATTCATCCAGAGGAAAAGAATTTTCCACCGATAAGAGCTTTTGCCCTGGCTCTGCAAGCTGCCAAGCATCATTAAAAATTCCCGTTTTATGGTCTTTCACCACGTTCAGACGAACCAGCTGTTCTTTACCATCTGCTTTTACTTTCACCTGCGCCGTCGCAGTATTGCCAGATTCCTGAATCTCTTCAATGGAATAGGATTCAACGCGGCCAGGTGACTGCCGATATATCGAATTCTTCAGAAAAACAACAGAGTCATCCCCATACGCCGAACGATCCATAGCCCTGAAATACCGGCCGTCTCGAAGATTGTTGAAGTGTTTTTCGATAGCTTCAGTGGGAGTACGAACGGTGGAAATATAGTTCCCTATAGTGGCAACGAGAATGCTAAGAATCACCACAACCGCCATGGCCCACCACAGACGCCGTTTCACCGACCGCATCTCAGAATAGGTAAGAATTCCTGCCGCCCTGCGCCCCCTGTTTACCGTGCGCAGAGAAACGGTAAGGATACGGTTATGAGACCAGCGATTGGCTGAATCTTCTTGAGGCTTCTGCTCCGTCATTTAGAAATCGTTTCTCAAGACATGAGGGGACTTGTTTCCCGGTTGAACCATTCCCGACTCATATGCGAAGACAACCACCTGCACGCGATCCCTTACATCAAGTTTGGAGAGAATCGACCGCACATGCGTTTTGACCGTGGTTTCTGAAACAAAGAACTTTTCTGCGATTTCAGAGTTGGAAAGACCGGTAGCTATTGCTTCCACTGTATCTCTTTCCCGGGGTGTCAAGGACTCTAATCTACTTTTATATATTCCATTTAAAGCATAATTACTAGTAGATGTGTTATTGATAAATTCTTCTACCAACCGAGCAGTCATCCGGGGAGCCACTATAGACTCCCCCGCATTTACCACTTGCACAGCTCTCACTAGCTCCTCAGGCTGCGCGTCCTTAAGCATAAATGCGCTGGCTCCCGCACGTAAACCAGCAAATGCATATTCATCCACATCAAAAGTGGTCAAAATGATGACTCGTGACTCCGTAGTTTGAGTAATCTGCCGCGTAGCTTCAATGCCATCCATAACTGGCATACGGACGTCCATCAGCACGACGTCGGGGCGCAGTTCTTGCGCCATTGCAACTCCTTGCGCGCCGTCGGATGCTTCCCCCACCACCTCAATATCCGTGCCCTCTAGCACCAGGCGAAATCCCATCCGCAGAAGAGACTGGTCGTCTACCAACAGCACGCGTAGCGGTGATGCTTCAAACATAGAGATCCTTACCTCCCGGAGCCAATACTCTTTATTTTAGTGATGAGTTGAAGGAACCGAAGATTCCCACACCAGATGAGCGCGAAGAGTCCAACCACCCATATCGTTAGGCCCAGCGATCACCGACCCGTTATAGAACGCAGCTCGTTCCCGAATACCAGTTAAACCCTTTCCTGACCCCAAAGAGCCTATACCCGAAGAATCTTCTAGCGCGGCTGTTCCATCGTTTATTACAGTGATCCAAACATCCGGTAGCATAACTTCCACTTTCACCCTCACCTCGCTAACATTCCGTCCATAACGAAGCGCATTAGTCAAAGATTCCTGCACAATACGGTAAAGGCTCAACCTCAAATTATTATCCGTAGGAATAGCCTCACCCCGGTATTCAAAGACAACTGGCATGCCCGTTGCTTCAAAAGAATCTACTAGCTCTTGAAGGTTCTCCCGAGCATCCATTGAAGTTCCCTCGGCAGGTGAAAGCGGCGCATTATGGGTATGAGGCTCCCGCAACACGCCCAAGGTTCGGCGCATATCAGCTAAAGCCGTACGTCCAGTATGAGAAAGCTCTTGAAGAACCTCCTCAGCCCGCTCAGGATTCTTCTTTCCCACAATCCGTGCACCGTCAGCCAAGGTAATCATTACGGTCAATGAATGCGCCACCACATCGTGCATTTCGCGAGCAATACGGGTTCGTTCTTCAGTAGCGGCGAGGACCTGTGTTTGATCAAAGCGTTCGACGATTTCACGATCAAACTCATTATTCTTATGCGTGAATCTGCCGAACATAACGACGACGAGGTTAATCGCCACACCCATACCCACGCTAAACCCTAAAAGAGTAAGAAGCGGGAGTGGATTCTCTTGTAAAGAGATAGTTGAACCATCGCCCGTAGGTATCGGCTCAGAAAGATAAAGGAACCCCATGAGAACCATATTGGCGGCGCTCACAGCAAGGAAACCAAAAATAGTCAGACGGAGACTCAGCTCCGCAGCAACAGTGTAGAGAAAGATCCACGGCACAAAACCCGCCAGCGAAAAGCTGCTCTCGGTACCGACGATAACGGAATAGATAAGGTCGACCAATGTTGCCCCTAGCAAAAGTTGCAGGGGCCACCGTTTGCGCACAAAAATCAGGGCAGTATTCAACAGATTGAAAACGATAAGAACAAGAAGATGCGGCACCGAAGGCCAATCTCGCGGAATTGCCATAACCACCAAGAACATCCCCTGCAGCAACAGGTTCAGCCCGGCAAGTATCCCGTTAGTAGCTACAGGATGAGCCTTCACCCAACGCGTAGTCCTTCCCCGACGAAGCGCAACAAGGCGCTGCCCCTCGGAAAGAGGCGCAGCGCCAGATGTTGAACGAGACTTCATACCTTACTTAGCGTCGGTGAAAGCAAACCGCAGGTAACCGAGCAAAGCAGGAACACCAGCCCAAAGAGCCAGCCAAGCCCCAGATTCCTGGTAGCCAACCTTAGCGTCCTCCGGCAAACCGTAAGAAGTGATGTTGTTGCCCAAACTTGCTGGGAGGTAAGGTGCGAAATCGGTTGCCCAGTCAAACTGCAAGGTGCTGAAAATAATCTGCATCACGAACATCAAGACAACGACCAAAACCACGCCGCCCGCATTGCTACGCAATAGCGCGCCAAATCCGAGACCCATCCAAGCCATAAGCATGAAGTAGATTGCCACACCCAGCCAGTTCATGACGGCACCCGAAGAGAAATCAATTTTGCTCGAAAGCTCCTCATTGAGAATGGGAGTAGAAGCAAAATAGGAAAGAGCAGCTACAACAAATCCGGTAATGAAACCGAAGACGCTCACCACAAGGAACTTCGCTACATACACCATAGAACGGCGAGGAACCACCGTAAGAGTAGTACCAATAGCCCGTGTGGCATATTCAGATGCCACAAAAACCACGGCAATAGAAGCAATGAGCATATTAGCTAGCATGGTGCCCGACGCGCCCAGCCCGTGAGCATAATGTACTAGACCATCAATCGTGAAGTACGAAGCGCCGTCTTCCCCAGCTTGAGCCGCCATCTCGGCAGCCATTTGAGGATTGTCGCGCAACATATCAGCCTGTGAGTTAAGGTTCATTGCAAAGAGAAGCGCCAAACCAATCATCACAACACCCACAATAAGTGTCATAACCCAGTTAGTGGTCAACGTGCGGAACTTGAGAGCTTCTGAACGAACCGTACCGAAAAAGCTCAATTTCTTATCAGCGTAGGCGCTTCGCGACGCAATGGAAGTCCGCGACGCAGTTGAGGTAGTGGTGGTCATTAGTTTTCCTCCTGCTGTGAAGTGGTTCCAGATACTGCGCGGCTACCCTGCTGGCCCGCCCACGGCGTCGATTCCTGGTTCGCATTCGACTGATTTATACCGTTTGATTCATACATTGTTGCCCCGGGAGCCACAGGTGAGACACCTGCACCAGTCTGATGATTTTCCGGTAAATCAGAGGAGTTATATTCCACTTCGTCCCGGGTCATATTCATGTAGACATCTTCCAAAGAAGCAATCTGCGGGGTGATCTCATGCAGAAGCACATTCGACTCCGCCGCCAAGCGAGCGAGAGACCGCGCGTCCAACCCTTGAACCATCAAACCGTCTGTTTCGATGGGCGAAACCGAGGTTCCTCGTTCTTGAAGAAGACGATCAAGCTGCTCACGGTGATCAGTACGAACTAAAATGCGATCATTTGCTGCCAGCGACAAGAAATCTTGAATGGAAGAGTTGGCAAGAACTCGACCGCGGCCAATCACCACGAGGTCATCAGCAGTCTGTGCCATTTCGCTCATCAAGTGAGAGGAAATCAGTACAGTTTTGCCTTCAGATGCGAGGTAGCGCGCTAGGTTACGCACCCAGATAACACCTTCAGGGTCAAGTCCGTTGACGGGCTCGTCCAAAATAACATTCTGCGGATCGCCCAGGAGCGCGGCTGCAATGCCCATGCGCTGTCCCATACCGAGGGAGAATCCGCGAACCTTCTTTTTGGCGACGGCGCTCAGACCGGTCATATCGATGACTTCATCGACACGACTCTTGGGAATGCCGTGAGTAAGAGCGAGGGAGCGCAGGTGGTTTAGACCTGAGCGTCCAGGGTGCATTGCCTTGGCGTCGAGCAGAACTCCCACCGAGGAGAGAGGAGATGACTTTGAGGCGTATTTTTCGCCGTCTACCAGCGCCTGCCCGCTGGTGGGTTTTTCCAACCCGACAATCATGCGCATGGTGGTTGATTTACCTGCGCCGTTGGGGCCGAGGAAGCCGGTGACTTTGCCGTTAGGGACGGTAAAGCTGATGTTATCGACGGCTGTTTTCGCCCCGTATTTTTTGGTGAGATTTCTAATCTCGAGCATGTATTTTCCTCGCTCAATAGGTGGTCTAGAAGATTTACCTGTCTACTCTCTACAGTACGGGGATAGGAGGCTTATTAGGTATAACTTCAGGTATGAAATCCTTAGAGACCTTCTAGTCCGCAAGGATGAGGTTGCCGGTTCCGAGCGAGCGAGGAAGAAAGAGGCAACCGAATAGGAAGCTATGAGCGTAGCGAATGCCCAGGCCGGTTCCGAGCGAGCGAGATGGAAGCAGATTTTCCGAGCGAGCGAGGAAATAAAAATCTGCTGGAATAGCTGAGCTTGCGAAGCTGAAGATGCGACCGTCAAAACGCACCTTTAACCAGCAGTTGCTGGTCAAAGGTGAACTTTCTGGTCGCTTGTCCCGTCTCGGAATTCAGATCCCCTGATCCGCTGCCCATTCTTTGAGCCTGCGGGTTGCTTCTTCTTCTCCTAATGAACCTTCATCGAGGCGCATGTTTAGCAAAAATTTATATGCCTTTCCAACTATAGGTCCAGGTGAAACCCCTAAAATCTCCATGATTTGTTCGCCGTCAAGATCCGGACGCATGGCGTCGAGCTCTTCTTGTTCGGCAAGTTCTTCGATACGACGTTCGAGATCGTCATAGGCGTGAGCAATCCGGTTTGCTCGGCGCTTATTGCGGGTTGTGACATCAGCACGAGTGAGTCGGTGCAACCGCTCCAGCAGGTCTCCGGCGTCGCGCACGTAGCGGCGTACCGCCGAGTCGGTCCAGCCGGCATCGCCATAGCCGTAGAAACGCATGTGTAGCTCGACGAGGCGAGCCACTGCCTTGATGGTGTCATTATCAAATCGCAAAGCCCGCATACGTTTTTTAACCAGCTTTGCCCCCACGATGTCGTGATGCAAGAAGCTCACCGAACCGTTGGGCTCAAACTTGCGGGTATCTGGCTTTCCGATGTCGTGCATCAAAGCTGCAAAACGAAGCACGAAGTCGGGGGCGGGAACAGGGCCTTCAGTGTCTGTCTCAAGTGAGGCTGCCTGCTCTAAGACCTTCAAAGAGTGCTGGTACACGTCTTTATGATGATGGTATTCGTCCACTTCCAGTTTGAGAGCGGGAATTTCCGGCAGAACGTAGCCCGCCAGCCCTGATTCCACGAGGAGCTCAATTCCACGTACGGGAGCAGGTGCCTTAATAAGTTTGACCAGCTCATCCCGCACTCGTTCAGCCGAAATAATGTTGATGCGCTCTGCCATGTCCGTCATAGCGGTGAAAACTTCGGGGGCAACGTCAATATCAAGGCGTGCGGCAAAGCGGGCTGCGCGCATCATGCGTAAGGGGTCGTCTGAGAACGAATCTTCTGCAGTGCCCGGTGTGCGAATAACCCCGGCTTCCAGATCGGATTCCCCTCCGAAAGGATCAACCAGTTCTAAAGAAGGGAGGCGCAGCGCCATAGAGTTGATGGTGAAGTCCCGGCGAAAGAGATCGTCTTCGAGATTATCGCCAAAGGCAACCTGGGGCTTACGGGAATCAGGGTCATATGCGTCGGCGCGATAGGTGGTAATTTCCACCATTTCGTTTCCCTTACGCACCCCAATGGTGCCGTATTCCTTACCGATTTCCCAGGTAGTATCAGCCCAATCTTTGACCACTGCAAGGGTTTGGTCGGGATGAGCGTTTGTAGTGAAATCAAGATCGGTTGCCTGCTGATGCAGAAACAGGTCGCGTACAGGACCACCCACCAATGAGAGTTCGAACCCCGCCGTCTCGAAAAGCTTACCGAGCTCTAGGGCAAGGGGATGGATTGCAGAGGTGTCAAGAGATTTCGCCATAGTCCCTTAATCGTGCCAGATAACTGGCAGATGTTCGCACTCTCTCACCATTAATCACACTTATGCATTTCTATCGGTTAAGGTAGAGACATGACTTTTCCAGTACCCCGGGCTCCCAAGAGACGTGCGTTTACGCCCGTTTCCATGTTGCCCACGGTGGAAGAAGTCTCCGCAGGCGGCGTAATTGTCGATTTTGATAACCCTGCTTTACCCGTTGCCATCATTGCTCGTGTAAACCGTGGGGGACGCCTGGAATGGTGCTTGCCTAAGGGACATCCGGAAAATGATGAGAACAATATTCAAGCCGCAGCTCGGGAAATTGAAGAAGAGACGGGCATTATGGGCGATGTCTTGGCGTCTTTAGGCAGTATTGATTACTGGTTTACGGTTGCTGGACGGCGTGTGCATAAGACGGTTCACCACTATCTTCTTTCTGCCACTGGTGGCTATCTCACAACCGAAAAAGACCCTGACCACGAGGCTGTTGACGTAGCGTGGGTTAATATAGACGATTTGGGGCGCAAGCTTTCGTTCCCTAATGAGCGCCGCATCGCTGAGATTGCGCGCGAGTACATCATCCACCAGCTTTCTTAGGCGGGGCGCGGATTCGCCTGCTTATTTGCAGTCAACACGCAGAAAAGAGTTCACACGTGGCACGTACCGGTGCATTTTCGAGTGCCATTATGGCGTCGGGAACTATGGTTTCTCGCATTCTCGGCTTTGTGAAGACCATTCTGATTACCATTGCTATTGGTTCTGGCACAGCAATGGGTACTATTTTTGAAACCGCGAATACCCTTCCGAACCTGATTTATGTGTTGGTTGCCGGGGGTATTTTTAATGCGGTGCTGGTTCCGCAAATCATCAAGGCGGCAAAGCATGATGACGGCGGTTCAGATTTTATTTCTCGTCTGATTACTCTGGCGAGCGTGGGAATTGCCGCAGTTACCTTGGTTGTAGTTGCCTGTGCTTGGCCAATTATTTCGATTATGGGTCAAGAGTGGAGCGACGATCAGCGAGCGCTCGGTCTGGTATTCGCCCTGTGGTGTTTGCCGCAGATTTTCTTCTACGGTTTTTACACGATTATTGGTCAGGTTTTGAACGCCCGCGGGGCGTTTGGCTGGTACATGTGGTCGCCGGTCATCAATAATATTGTGGCTATTGGCGCGCTGATTTACTTTATTTTTGCGTTTGGCCGTCAGAGTGCTGAGGTTCCCCCGCTGCATGATGTGTCGAATTGGACTTCCGCTCAGACTCTTGTGCTGGCGGGTTCTGCTACGGTGGGCGTGGCTATTCAGGCGCTGATTTTGTTGATTCCTCTGCAGCGGTTGGGTTTGAGGTTGCGCCCTAAGTTTGGGTGGCGTGGTATTGGTTTGGGTGATTCTGCCAAGTTGGCGGGGTGGACTTTGGCTACCGGCGTCGTCTCTAATTTAGCGTTTTTCTATCTCACGAAGACTGCTTCAAATATTATTGCCCATGATGGGCAGATTATTCCGGGTATTCAGGCATTGAATTACTCGTCGATGTTGTACTCGTTGCCGCACGGTGTGATTGGTTTGTCGATTGCTACGTATCTTTTCAATAAGATGTCTCAAGCTTCGCAGGACGACGACGCCGAGAACGTTGTTGCTGCTCTTTCTTCTGGGTTGCGGGTGTCGTCAGTTGCCACTATTTTCCTGGCTGTAGCGCTGATTGTTTTTGCTGGCCCTGTGGGGATGCTCTTTGGTAATGGGAATGTGACGTCGGCGGCTCAGATTGGTCAGACTATTACGGTGATCGCTTTGGGTGGGCCTTTCTTGACTATCGCTTTCATGATGGGGCGTGTGTTGTATGCGCAGGAGGATGCGCGTACACCATTCTTTATTCAGCTGGTTTCTGCGGTGTTTATTGTGGTGGCTGGTTTTATTGCGTCGCGTTTGGATCCTTCTCATACGGTCTTCGCGCTGGCAGGTACTTATGCGTTACAGAATGTTCTGGCGGTTATTCTCAGCCATTTCGTGTTGAGAAAACGGTTTGGTCGTTATGACGGTCGAAATATTGTGTTGACTCATGCTCGGGTTGCGCTGTCATCGTTTTTTGCCGGCCTTTTTGGGGCGTGGGCTCTGTGGCTTTTGGGTGGCTATTCGTTCAACGGTTTTGCCTGGAGTAGCATTATGAACGCGCTGATTACAATTATGGTCGGTGGCGTTGTGATGTCTGTTGCCTACTATTTCTTCCTTCTTATTTTTCGGGTGCAGGAACTAGATGTTCTGCTGAATCCTTTGCGTCGGAAAATTCCTTTCCTCTAAACCTTTCTCTACCCCGCCACGATTGAGGGGTTGAGCAGGTAAACTTCACTTAAAATCACTGACCACGTAAGAAATCTTGCCTTTTGGAGGACCACTTGTCCCAGTCGCACTCTTCTCAGCCGATTCCTGTGAACACTGTTCTTGGCGAGCGCTATAAAGTGACCGGAGCTGTTACTGAAACAGCTGATGGCGATTCGATTCTTGAGGGCAAGGACACCGTTCTCAATCGTAAGGTTTCGATTGTAGTGGCGGCTACTGCCCATAATGATCGGTTGATTGCGAATGCTCGCACGCTGGTGACTAATGCCCGTTCGCAGGTGCAGGTGCTCGATTTGGGTAATACGAGTGGTCGTGCGTATTTGGTGACGGCGTTGGCGCGTCCAGATACGCTGTTGGATACGTTGTTGGTGGATTCTTCGACCCTGGCGGCGTCGTCTGAATCGCAGGAGGCGTTGGGGGAGGAAATCTTTGGGGATGAAGATTCCACTGCTCCCGGTTCTTTTGCGGCAACTCGTTCATCTTCCCCGCAGTCTATTTCTGCCACGCGGGAAATTCCTGGTTATTCGGTAGAAGCTCCTGTGGTTGCGGGATCGGCGGTTGCTGCCGGGGCAGCTGGTCAGGAACATGCGGATGCCTATTACGCTGATGAGGTTCCCGACTATGAGGATTACGACGATTATGCCGACGACGATGAAGAAAAGAGCGGCGGCGGCGTATGGGCTGTAGCCATTGCTGCGATTCTTTTGCTTGTAGTGGGTGTGGCGGTAGTCTTCAGTTCTCTCTCTGGCATGGTGAAGGATAAGGGCGAGGAGCAGGCTGCTACTCCGGCGTCGTCATCCTCCTCTGCTGCGGCGTCTTCTAGCAGCGCTACTCCTTCTTCCACTCCGTCTGAAACAAAAAAGGCAGATGCCAAGCTAGCTGGTAACGTGACCCGTCTTGTTCCTGCTAACCCTAGTTTCAT
Organism: Rothia amarae; assembly: GCF_042677725.1. NCBI lineage: Bacteria > Bacillati > Actinomycetota > Actinomycetes > Micrococcales > Micrococcaceae > Rothia > Rothia amarae. Next base: position 2,218 of record NZ_JBHUCN010000012.1, on the reverse strand, counting down.
GGCGGATCAGGACAACACTTTGGGGCAGATGACCGATGGCAATACCTCCACCGCGTGGATGAGCTATGGTTTTGCTACCTCTAATTTTGGTGGCGCTACTGATCAGGTCGCGTTGGCCTTTGAGTTGGAGGAGCAGGCTCCCGTTTCTCAGCTCACCATTGAGCAGCAGAGTGGAACCGGTGGTGCGTTCACAGTTTTGACCAACGATTCGGCGTCTCTGGATGGTGCTACTGAAGTGGGTTCAGGCTCTTTCGCCGGATCTACGGTGAGTGTTGATCTTGACCAGCAGAAGCAGAAGGACGGCGCTAAGTTCGTTATTATTCGCTTCACTGAAGCTCCTCAGCTCACCCAGCCCATTGCGGGTTACAGCTATGGTCTGCGTATCGCAGAGGTTTCAGTTTCTAACTAAGTTTTTGCCTATCAGCGTTCTCATGAGGAATATTCGGGGGCGCTGATAGGTTTTATTAACCGATAAGTTTTTATTTCCTGGGAAAGGATTTCAGATGGCTACCGATTCATTGGGTGGGCTCTTTGCCGCAGGTGCCGGCGCATCAATTAATGTAAGCCCCGCCAGCGTTGAAAAACCTGCTCCTGAAGCAGATGAGAACCAGCCGGTTCATGACGTCATCATTGTGGGTTCTGGCCCTGCTGGTTACACCGCAGCGATTTATACCGCACGCGCAAATCTGAAGCCTGTACTTTTTGCTTCGTCGGTCTCCCCCGGTGGCGATCTGATGACTACTACCGAAGTGGAGAACTTCCCCGGCTTCGTAGATGGTATCCAGGGCCCCGAGCTAATGACTACCATTGGTGCACAAGCAGAGCGTTTCGGAGCGGATATCCGTTACGAGGACGTCGAACAGCTTGAACTAGATGGCGACACCAAGAAGGTCATTTTGAGTGACGGCTCTGTTCACCTGGCAAAGACCGTTATTATTTCTACCGGTTCCGAGTACCGCAAGCTAGGTATCGAGGGCGAGCAACGCCTTTCCGGGCACGGCGTTTCCTGGTGCGCCACCTGTGATGGTTTCTTCTTCAAAGAAAAAGAACTCGCAGTGGTTGGCGGTGGCGATTCCGCATTGGAAGAGGCTCTCTATCTGACTAACCACGCATCCAAGGTCTATCTGGTGCACCGCCGCGATTCGCTACGCGGTTCTGAGATTATGCAGCAGCGCGTATTTGATCACGAGAAGATTGAAGTTATTTGGGATTCTGCCGTCAAAACCATTAATGGTGAAGACAAGGTTTCTTCGGTAACTCTGACCAACACTAAAACCGGTGAAGAATCAGAGCTGACTGTTGAAGGTGTTTTCGTTGCGATCGGTTCTGATCCTCGGACTGCTTTGGTGGCAGGTAAACTCAAGCTGACCGATGCGGGAACCATCGCCGTCGACGGACGTACTTCTAAGACCTCTATCCCCGGTGTATTCGCTGCAGGCGACGTCATTGACCCGACTTACCGCCAGGCTATTACTGCTGCCGGTTCAGGCTGTGTAGCGGCTCTGGACGCCCAGCACTACCTCGAAACCCTCTAAACCATCCCCATTTTTTGAAAGGACACCACATGTCACAGCAGGTAACAGACGCTAATTTCTCTGAAGAGGTTCTCTCCTCCGATAAGCCCGTTATTGTAGATTTCTGGGCTGAATGGTGCGGTCCTTGCCGCATGGTTGGTCCCGTTATCGACGAGATCGGTGAAGAGTACGCCGAGCAGGTCAAGGTTGTAAAGCTGGATGTCGAGAACAATCCCGCGACTGCAATGAAGTATGGAATCACCTCAATTCCCGCTATCTACGTTTTCAAGGATGGCGAAGTAGCTCAGCAGACCGTTGGCGCAAAGCCCAAGGCTGCTTTGGTAAAAGAATTTGCCGAATACCTTCAGGCATAAAATTTTTATATGAATAAGAATGGAGAATTCCTCGATTTGAGGAATTCTCCATTTTTTTGATGAAAGGTTAGATAATGAATTATCAATGAGGTGGTACTTTTCAAATCAATGATTTCGCTGTTCCTCGCATTGGTTATGGAATGGGTGGAATTACTCGTAAAGTAGAGCAAAATAATGGCGATCATTCTGAGGGAATTAGACTTCTCAATGAAGCTTTTGATTTGGGAATCCGTCATTTTGATATGACTCAGTTTTACAGTGAGGCTTATTCATAAGGGGTAAAAACCAGGAACCCGCCACCAACTAGACAACGGTCCCACCGAAGGCAAA
>NZ_JBHUCN010000011.1:18864-62324 GCF_042677725.1 Rothia amarae | reverse complement strand
TTTTGCCGCTGGTGGGGCCGTTGTCTAGTTGGTGGGGTGTGGGTGTGTTCCTACTTTTGAATAAGCCTCATACTCTCTACTGCAATCCAGGTCGGGCGCGACCACTTCTCAAATTCGTCAATCCACACCGACAACTTATCAGCATCTGTATCTTCTAGAGAGAAGAGAGGCTGGGTCTTGCTGAAGTCCTTGTAAGGTTCGAACCACCTTTGTCTACCGAAATCTTCCTCCTTGGACTCATTCCACACACGCTTTCCCGAACTTTTAATCTCCGCGGAAAGCTTTGGCTGATTATCATCTCTGAGCACTTTCTTCAGTTCTAAGGAACAGGGATAACCATAAGCAAGACACAGCAAATCTTGAATCATACGATGTACTTGACGGTGTTCCTCCCAGGAACAAAGCTCATCAGTTCGAGTTTCAAGAGTCGCAATATTATGAAGGCTGTATGTCGTGCTATAACGTGCTGAGCTAGGAATAGTGAAACCAGAGCCTACTTCTACATTCAGGCGAGATCCAAGAGAAATAGCATCCCTCAGCTGAGCTTTCATAGTGTAAGCTTTGAATCCGTTTGTCTCACTATCAAGTTCAACCTGCTGAGAAATCGCAAACTGGTTAGCCCATCTGTCGAACCCCTCGATTTCAGATCTCATTCCATGAATATGCTTATGGTCTATATCTGCAACGGTGTGGACCGCTCGCCCACATCTATAAGTCTTTGTCTGCAAGCCAGTAAACAACTGCATTTTGCTTCGGCGTTCTCTCAGCTGTGAAAGGTTTACAGTAACCTCGGTGCTTCGAAACATTACAGTGGCAGGAATTTCATCTCTAGTATCAGAGAAGAAATCATCGCGCTTATTCATCTGCAACAAGGTAAGTTCTACCTCCTCACCTTTAATTTCAAGGTTTGCAGGAATCTTCTCCTCTCCAAAACCATATGCGTAACCGAACGCATTCAATCCATCAACAAGTTTTTCCGTTGCCAAGATAGGCACCTCCAAAAGTAGTTAGTAGATGTACTCAGTATGAAATTCGCTCCTTTTATTACCTAACAATTGACTGGTACGGGGGCGTATCAACATCAACAATATTTATTTTTGACTCCTTTTTGTACGCTAAATGCACCGGTTCAATTACTAGATAAAGGAGACAAATTGGAACCACAGCTCACAAACTGGCTGTCTAGCCTCTTTGATAACGTACTTGCCAACTTCATCGCAGCTGGAGTAGCGGGGCTTCTTGGCACTATCGCAGTAGCAACGGGAATTCGCAAACATAAGGCAGGAGCGCCCGAAACAACAGTAAATAACTCGGGTAACTACGTGGGCAACGTTGGAAACGGTAGCACCGTTCATCAAGACAACACCCAAGATAGCTACAACACCACTATCAATAACAATTTTGGAAATCAGCAAAACCCAGCGACCGCAGGAGATACCGAAACCCCTTTAGTGTTCGCCGGGGCAATCGCTCTCATCGGCGTCATTCTGACCGGAGCTAAGTACCTCGGACTACTTGTGGGGATTCCACTGTGGAGTGGCGGAATTTTGTTGGCGCTAAGCACTGGATTCTTTCTCTTCCAACGTGCTTACTACAGCTCCGCTGCAACCGGCAAAGCTGTTATGGCGTGGGTTACTTTAGCAATCACTAGCGTGGCATTTTCAGCTTCCATCTTTGCTGTTCAGAACCCAAATTCTCAATACTCTCTCGGTCATCTTTCTCAAGTAACTGAGCGCGCCGTTCAACCTACCGATGGATGGTTGACAGCTATTTTCAACAGAATCAGTGCGTTCTTTAGAGATACAACTCCTGCCGAGAAAATAGGATTATACATTGGACTTTTAGTTCTTGGAATTATGACAGCCCTCTTCATAGCTGCCATCTTAAGAGTCCTTGGCTCAATGCTCATCCCTGCATCTAGTAACGGAAGAGTTTTTAAGTTTAAGATTCTTCAGAATCTCAATAACAACTTCATAGAGAGCAAATGGTGGGATTATCTCCTCGCTTCGGTAGCATCCCTTGCTCTATGGTTCCTGGCGACCGGTACGGGAACCGAATGGGTGCTCAATGTTTTTCAGCAAGTTCAAGATTTCATAAATAATCTTGTAAAAACAGCCTAATTGCATCTCAAGAGAGGGGCCTCATCTTATCGATGAGACCCCTCTCCTTATTCTTGCCACTAGATATGCGGAGGAACCTAAATACGGGCACCTAGCTGGTGCATCATCTCGAACGTATCTCTGTAATCCACTCCGAATGCTCTGCATACATTAGGAATCAAAACACGCTTTCTCACATCTGGGCTGTAGTGCTCGTGAGTCAGAACTGTCAGCTGATGAGCCGCCGCATAAGCCACGAGATAATAGTCCGCCTCATCCAAAAATTCCGAGATAGCCGCTTGAGTAAAATTTTGCTGATTTGCCCAGTCAGCAATCTCCATTAATTTGATCAATGTTTTCGCATCATCGACCGGGCTAAAAAACTGTTTATGCTCATTAGCCCAGGCGGAAAGCTCATCTTCACCCTCGCGGAGTTCAGCCAAAACAGGACGGATACTCACCAAATTTCCGCGCACAAACTGATCTTCCAGAAAGATCCAAAAACTGGGCACGATACTAAACCCGTAGTAGCGCCGTTGCGCCTCAACCAGAATGTTAGTATCCACCACATACATAGTTATGCCCCTACTTCTTGAGCAAATTTCTCAAAAGTTGCAGTCTTCTTTAAACCCACCAGTTTTTGAGCCTCAGGATAAGAAGTTCTACCACTCCGAGCGTCCCTATAAACAGCTTGAGCAAAACGCACACCGGTAACAAATCGCTGAGTTCGATAGAAATCTCCACCCGACGATTTCTGTTCAGCCTTCTTTTGCAGAATTTTTAGCGCACGCTCTTCAAAATCAGGATAGGTAGCGTTCCACTGTTCAAAAGTAATCAACTTCAAATCCCGAAGCCTATTGAGCAAGCTCAAAGCACTCACCCTAAACCGGCGCGCCAAGCGGAGTATATTGCTCTCGGACAAATCTCCCGAAAATGCTTTACGCACCTCTGGCTCGGGCATTAAGAAAGAAGCTGCGAACTCATCACACCATCGCTCAGAAGTGTCCTCGGGACGAGAATAAGCTTCCCCAGCAGGTGACTCAGAAACCCCGGATTGCCCTAGAACTAGATGACCCAACTCATGGAAAATAGTAAAAATTTGAGCAGCATGGCTTTCCTTACCATTCACAAAAATAAGCGGGGCGTAATGATCAAAAAGCGAGAAACCACTAAATTCTTCTATATCAAATCCGCGTCGATTGGAACCTATATATCCAGCAACGCTAATGAGAACATCTAAATCTTCGACAAAATTGAAAATCTCTCGCCGGGAATCTTCATACTGCTGGGCGGTTCTCAGCGTAAAAAAATTCCACTCTTCTCGTAACCTCGCTGCTACCCTAGTGGGATCCTCTTTCAGTGTGGCGCTCTCCACCCAACTTACGGGGTCAAAGCCTTGATCGATTGCATACTCTCGGAACCAATCTTGGCGAAGCTGCTGAAGATTTATAGCTTCTGTTAGCTCCTGGGAATACTGGGCAGAACCCTCGCCCCGCCTCCGAAAGTCAGGTATAGGTTTTTCAAGAAGGGGCGGCTCGCTCATCATTAGATACCCAAAGGGTAGATGTATGGCACGAGCAAAATCCTGTAGCTGATTGAAAGTCGGTTGCGCAGAGCCGTCAAGCCACTTTTCCACCTTTTCGCTCTGCTTCAAATCAGCAGGCTCAACAGCCGCTTGATCTAAGGCCCAAGAAATCACAGCTGGTTTAACAGGTACTAACGTGCTCATACACACCTCCTTTGACATAAAACGAGAACTCTTTTGATTCTAAAGGGCAGAGCACTACCTGTATAGAGAGCTTCAAATGTTTCCTTGGCGGTAACATTTGAAGTAGTTGAGCGAAGGTCTTCGCTTCCAAATTAGTTAGTAGTTTGGATTGCTTACCTCTGCTCAAGCAATAAAATTTGGGGGCACGAGTAGAACTTCAGATGACAATCGCCACGCCAGAAATAGAACTGATACACCCCTGTACCAGTGGGCTCTCTAACCAATCAAATAAACGCTACCTAAGCTAGAGACCAAGAACCCGCATTTTATCCCCTGAGAAAGGAATCCCACCATGGCATATCTCAGCGAATCAGAGTGGGAAGGCTTCGCACTCGAAATCCTAGGCGAACTCAGCTGGCTCCCTCTCCATGGAACTCAGATTGCCCCCAATGCTGTCGGCGAAACCGTCATCGAAGGGCGAGAAACATATCGTCATCTACGAGAAAAGAACGACTCCCTCGAAATCCCCGGTCTCCTCCGCGAATCTATCGCTCGCCTTAACCCGGAACTGAGCGCCGAACAGGTAAGAAGAGTTAGCCAAGATCTTCTCTCCGCTCAAACTGAAGACCCAATCGCCGAAAATTTCGATGCCCACAAATACATCACTCGTGGATACAATGGGCTCACTATCAAGCGATCGGACGGCACAGAATATAACCCCACCATCCGCATCATCAGCAAAAACCCAGACGAAAATACTTGGCTGGCAGTACAACAAGTCACCCTCAAAACCCTCGATAAAAACCGCCGTCTAGACGTTGTACTGTACTGCAACGGGTTGCCCGTTGGAATTATCGAACTCAAACGATCAGGCGATCAAAACGCTGATCTACGAGGTGCACATAACCAGATATCCCTCTACCTCAAAGAGTTCCCCCTAGCTTTTCGATTCAACGTCCTCACCATTATCAGCGACGGTGTAACAGCTCGTTACGGAACGCCCTTCACTCCCTACACCCACATGTCGGTATGGAATGTGGATGAAGACGGGAAACCTGTCGACCTCCTAGGAGAAAACTCTGAGGAAGACACCGGGGAAACATTTTGGGCCCAAGACACGCTACTTTTTGGTATTGCTAACCAAGAGCGATTCTTGGACATACTCAACAACTACATAGTCTTTACCAATGTCCCTAGCACAGCTGGGGGGACACAGATGTTAAAGATCATTGCAAAGCCTCACCAATACTTTGCGGTAAGTAACGCCATCACAGAAACCATGCGTGCTGTCACGGGAAACCAGCAAATTGGTGTGGTCTGGCATACCCAGGGGTCTGGCAAATCTCTAGAAATGGTTTTCTACGACAACATCGTGATGCGTCATCCATCGTTAGGCAACCCAACAACTATCGTCATTACTGACCGCACAGATCTTGACGATCAACTGTTCAACACCTTCGCCTCCACCCAAGAATTTCTTCCCGAAACACCCCATGAAATTGGCAGCATTGCCGAATTACGGAGCGAACTCAGAGGTAGACAACAGGGCGGAATTTACTTCACCACCCTCCAAAAGTTTGGAAAAACAATTGAAGAAAAAGAAGCGGGCATCGATCACCAGATGCTTTCAGACCGCTCCAACATCATCATCATGGTGGACGAGGCGCACCGATCCCACTATGACAATATCGATGGATACGCCAAACATCTGCGCGATGCTTTGCCCAACGCCAGCTTCATCGCCTTTACCGGTACTCCTATTGAATCGCTCGCTACAGGCAGCACCCGGGCGGTATTCGGTGACTATATCGACGTCTACGACCTTGCCCGAGCAGTAAAAGACGGCGCAACAGTGCCAGTCAAATACGAATCCCGCTATATTCCTATCGACCTGCCCGACGGTGAAAACCTAGAAAGCATTAACGCCACCGCTGAACGGCTCACTGAAAACCTAGACGAGGCAGAGCGCAAAAAAACTGAACAAGCCGTACTCAAAATGACCACCATGTACGGCTCACCTAATCGACTCAAGCAACTGTCCCATGACCTCGTAGATCACTGGGAAAACCGGTGTGGCGCCATGAAGCCTCTGATTGGTTCACCCGGTAAAGCAATGATTGTTTGTGCAACCCGACAAGTTTGTGCTGACCTCTACGACCAAATAATAGCGTTGAGACCAGAGTGGGCTGGGGTCTCCATTCACGACGGAAAAATTCAGGTGCTCTACACCGGAGCGGCTTCAGATCCTGAAAACATTGCCCGGTTTGTGCGAAACAACCGAGAATCAAAAATTCTACAAAACCGTCTGAAGGATCCTGACGATTCGCTAGAACTAATCATCGTGCAGTCCATGTTGCTCACGGGATTCGATGCACCAGCGCTTCACACGCTTTATCTCGACCGTTCGCTTAAGGGCGCGCTACTAATGCAAGCTTTAGCGCGCGTCAACCGTACATTCCGAGAGAAGGAAGAGGCACTTCTCGTCGGTTATGCTCCCATTATTGAAAACCTTCGTGATGCACTCAGCATCTACGCCAGCGACACTTCAACAGGCGCACCTAACGTAGCGGATATGCAAATCGCAGCAGAGAATGCTCTCGACCTCATTACCGAAATTGAACATTTGCTCCAACCCGCTGAAGGCTGGAAAAAGGGACTTATAGGGCAAGGCTCCACTTTACCTACGGCTCGTGATCGAATGAGGTCCCTTCAAAAGGTGATTGCTTTCCTCCTCACTCACAGAGAGACCCCTGAGGTTCCTCTTGAGATTAATCAAGAGCAAAAACACGGACGTCGCCCTACTGCACAAACCGAAAAAAGTATTTACAGTAAATTCATCGAAAGAAGCGCTCAACTTACACGGCTCTTTAACTTTGTAGCTAACACCAAAAACGTAGACAAAGTCGATGAACTCAAACAGAAGAAGAAATACGTCCAATTTTTCGAAGAAGTTCGAGTAACTGCTGCAAAAATGGCAGCGGAAGACCGTATCAGTCGCGGATTGCCTGTACCTGAGGATATAAAACGACTGTTAGAGAACTATACCGAAGGGTTAATCGAAACTGGAGAAATCAAAGATCTCTATGAATTAGCAGGAATTCCCAACCCTGATCTCAATGAACTCAACCTAGATTTTGCTCAGCAGATGGCAAATACCAGTAGCGAGCCCCTCGCTGTCGAAGCTCTCCGCCGGGCGCTTCAAAAACAGATGCGAGATCAGGTGAAAACCAATCAAGTACGTCAAGCCTACTATGGAGAAAAACTCCAAGAACTTATGGCAAAGTACAACAACGCTCAACTGACCTTCACCGAAATCATGGAACAGATTATCGAGCTCGGAAAAGAACTCAAAGAAGAAGGAAAGCGCAAAGAGGCGCTGGGGCTCGATTCCGATGAAATGGTTTTCTACGACACACTCGAAGCCTGCGATCGAGCTGAATTGGAATACTCTACAGACGCGCTCGCTGACATTGCTCGCGGTATTGCAAAAGCGGTTCAAGGGTCGCATAAAGACTGGCGTTTACAACCTGATAAACGAGCAAAATTGAGAACAATCGTAAAGCGTCTTCTGCGTCGGTATGGTTATCCGCCCGAAGGGCAGGATGAGGCACGCCGTCGAGTTCTTGAACAGATGGAAATTATTGCTGAGGCTAACAGCCATAAGCCCGAAGATGCTTTGATGTAGCGAAAGGTTTCCTCCTTTATCGCTTTTCTAACTATTTTTGACTAGCTCCGCTACTCACCCCCTAAAAAAATCCGCCGTCCTGAGCTATAGCCCAGGACGGCGGAGGAAAAATTAGCGCGGAAACTCGCGACTAGCAGTCGCTAAAGCCTTATAGCTCCTGCTCGTGCACGCGCACCATACGCTCATTGGTGAACTCGCGTAGCGCCCACTGGGCATTTTCGCGGCCGTAGCCAGACTTGTTGATACCGCCGAAGGGGAACGCGGGGTCGGACTCCATGTGAGCGTTAATCAGCACCATGCCGGCGTTGATGCGCGCACCGAACTTCTGAGCCTTCTCTAAGTCCTCAGACCATACCGAAGACATCAGGCCGTATTCGCTGTGGTTAGCGATACGCAGCGCGTCCTCTTCGTCCTTCGCCTTGAAAACCATGACGACGGGTCCGAAGAGTTCGTTGCAACCCATGTCTGAGTTGAGGTCGACGTCGGTGAGCAGCGCGGGTGACATGAACCAGCCGTCGCGGTCGAGCTTTTCGCCGCCGAAATGCAGGGTTGCGCCGTCCTTGACTGCCTGAGCGACGCGCTCTACGGCTTCATCGCGCGCGCCCTCTGAAGAGAGCGGACCCATGTCGGTATCTTCGCCGTCGTAAGGACCAACCTTCACGTTTTCCAGTGCTTCCTTGGCGCCGGCAACGAAATCGTCGTAGAGATCCTCTAGCACAATCATGCGCTTGGGGGATGTGCAGACCTGACCGGCGTTGGTGATGCGGTAGGTAACAGCCTTCTTGGCAAGAGCTTTCACATCTGAGGTGTCCAAAACTACGAAGGGGTCATTGCCACCGAGTTCGAGCACCGAACGCTTGAGATTCTTTGCAGCGTGACCGGCAACAGATGCACCGGCTGCTTCAGAACCAGTGAGCGAAACACCCTTGACGCGGAAGTCTTCAATGATTTTCTCGGCGTCTGAGGTATCGAGGTAGAGGTTCTGGTAAGCGCCAACGGGTAGACCAGCTTCTTCGAGCATGGTCTGGAATCGCTGGGATGAGACGGGACAAATTGCCGCCTGCTTCATCAAAATAGCGTTACCCACCATCAGGTTAGGCAGTGCAAAACGGGCGATTTGGTTGTAGGGGAAGTTCCAGGGCATGATGCCGAAGAGCACACCCAGCGGATCGTGCTTAACGTAGGTCTTCTCAGCACCTTCTGCGGGTAGCACGGTGTCTTCGAGGAATGCAGGCGCGTTATCAGCAAACCAGCGAGCAGTCTTGGCAACCTTGGTGACCTCTGCTTTGCCCTGCTTGAGAGGCTTACCCATCTCGCGACCGATGATGTCCGCTAGTTCATCGGTGTTCTGATCGACAATATCGGCGAACTTATGAAGAACCTCGGCGCGCTCTGCCATGCTGGCTGAACTCCACTTGAGGTACGCCGCATGGGCGTTTTCAATGATTTCTGGAATCTGCTCGCTTTTAATGGAGTCAAATTCTTCTTCTACTTTTCCAGTGCTTGCGTTTGTTAATGCATATGTGCTCATGGAACTATCAGACCACTTAGTAACGCAGAATGTCTAGGTGTTTTTTGATGAGCGAACAGGCGCTGTTAGCGGTTGCGCACTATAAACCAAAGCATGTAGAGCCCGCCTATTGCGCCCGTGACGAGCCCTACGGGAATTTGGAAGGGAGCTAGCGCACGTGCGGCTATGAAATCTGCAATAACTAACATAAGTGCGCCCATGAGCGCAGACTGCCACAGAGCCGCACCGGGAGTTTTCCAGAGTCGATGGGCTAATTGAGGTGCCATTAATGCCAAAAACCCAATCGGCCCAGCAATCACGATAGAGAGGGACGTAAGGACGACGGCGCCGCCTATGAGCCAATAGGTGGCGGCACGCACGGGTAGCCCCAAACCTGCCGCTAAATCATCTCCCAGTTCTAGCACTCGTACTACGCGTGAGAAGCTCAGAACCAGCGGAATCGCGATAATAACCCCAAGGAGCGCGGCGTGCGAAGCATTCCACGTCATTGCGTTAAGAGAGCCAAACAGCCATGTTTTTGCAGATTCTGCTTGATCAAGGTCGGCTCGCGTCAACAGGAAATCGTTGATAGCTGAGAGCATGGCACCCATTGCGATACCAATCAGAATCAGTGATTGACCCATAGATTTTTGACCTGATTTTCCTGCAAAAAGAAGCACTAAAGCGGCGGTGAAAAATCCTCCCATGATTGCTCCTGCCCCTACCCCCAGTACAGAGTTTGCCCCTGGGGCGGCATCGCTGACATGGGAGAGTAAGAGTAAAACCACCAGCGCCCCGGTGGCTGAACCGGTGGTGAAGCCGATGATATCGGGTGAACCAAGAGGGTTTCGGGAGACCGATTGGAATATAGACCCTGCTAGACCGAGGGAGGCTCCCACCGCCAGAGCTGCCACCACTCGAGGTAGCCGTTGGTTGAGTACAATGTAGCGATCCATTTCATTTCCGCCGCCGGTAAGAACTTGCCAGACGCCCTGTGGCGAAATCTCGAAAGTTCCTACGGTGATGGTCAGCGCGAGCATGGCGATGAGCAACCCGATTACTATGGCGGTCACTGCGCGGCGTCGATGCATACGGGGGAGGAGTGCTGATTGCGTGCTCATACGATTTCTCCACCAGTCTGCGTGATGTTTTGAGCTTTTCTTCTTGGGCGTGCAGGGGCGGAATTGAACCGCATAATCAAAGTGAGCAGCAAAGGCGCTCCAATAAATGCGGTCACAATCCCCGCTTCAATTTCCGAAGGAATGGCAATTACTCGGCCGATGATATCGGCGGTCAGCATAAGTAGCGGTCCAAAAACCAGTGAAAGCGGCAAAATTGCTGAGAGGCGAATTCCTACTAAAAGTCGCAAAAAATGAGGGATCATTAGGCCAATAAAGGATATAGGTCCAGCTACTGCGGTTGCCGACCCGCATAGAAGAGCGATAGCTGCCAGCGTACCTACTCGAACTAAGGTCACCGGCGCTCCTAGTGCGGTGGCGGCGTCGTCACCTAAAGCCAGTGCTTCCAACGGACGGATAACTAGTAACGCCAGCAGAATGCCTACCCCCATGAACGGCAGGGCGGTTAGCGATACTTCAAGAGGACGACCCTCGAATGCCCCTACTACCCAAAATCTGTAAGAATCGAACGCCTGGGAGTTGAACATAGTGATAATGCCGGTCAACGCGCTCAAGCACGCGTTTAAGGCTACGCCGGCAAGGAGTAACTGAGATATGTGGTTAAACCGTGTGGAGGAGCGTGGTATGCCCAGGAGGAAAACTATGGTTGTTGCCACCATCGCACCGGCTAATGCTAACCACATTTGGTGAAGGGGAGCGGCGGTTCCCAGCGTGGTGATTCCCGTTACTACTGCCAGTGACGCCCCGCTGTTGATGCCTAAGAGCCCTGGTTCTGCCAGTGGATTGCGGGTGAGGGCCTGCATTAATACGCCCGCTGTTGCCAGTGCCATGCCCACGAGAAGGGCGGCGAGTGTACGTGGGAGTCGTAATTTCCACACAACTAATGAGTCCGAGGAATGATTGTGCGCCCAAAACCCTTGCCAGGCATGGGGCAAACTCATCATGCGAGAGCCTACTGCCAGAGAAACTACGGTGAGAAGGAGTAGGCAGGCTATTCCTAAAAGAAACGTGAGAATAATTCGGGTGCGAGGGGCAGAAAGTGAAGAACTCATGGTTGAATGGGACTGCCTCCACACTGGTAAGAAAAATTGAGAAAAATGAAACCGAACTACAATTATATACTTAGGCTAGGCTAACCTATGTTTATGCATTCGTTCGAAAAGATTTCCTCAGCTTCAATGTCCCGCCGCACTCTAGGCGGAGCGTTCCTAGGTGGAGTTGCCTCCCTAGCTTTGACAGCGTGCGGTTCCTCCACCGATTCTGCCTCCTCTAACAATTCTTCTTCCACCGCGGAGAATACCCCGGCAGCTCCCGCCCCCTCTGCCCTTCCAGATGGCATGGGCACTACTGCGGCGTCGGGAGAATTCCCCCGCACCGTCAAGCACTTCCGGGGCGAAGCAAAGCTGGATAAAAAACCAGAGAAAATTGTGGTTATCGCAACTGGTCAGCTAGATGACGTCCTGGCTCTTGGCGTTGTACCTGTGGCGGCAACTACAGCAAAAGACGCCGACGTCGTGCCCCAATACCTTCGTGACGCCTACTCCAATCAGGTTAAAGAACTGGACGCCATCAAAACCGTAGGCAAGCGCACCGCTCCCGATACAGAGGCCATTGCAAATCTTCAACCTGATCTCATTTTGCTCAACAACACCCAAGATGATGAGTCCATTTATGAGTCCCTCTCTGCTATCGCCCCGATTGTGGTAACCGAGGGAACCGGTGTGAACTGGAAGCAGGATTTTCAGCTAGTAGCCGCTGCCATTGGCGATACCGACCGCGCTCAGCAGGCGATGGGTGACTATCAGAAAGCTGCTCAGGAGCTGGGGGATTCTGTGGAAGATTCCACTACTTTCTCCTTCTTGCGCCAGAGCGCAGATCGCATTCGTATCTGGGGTATTTCCTCTTTCGTGGGATCAATCTGTGAAGACGCTGGGTTGGCTCGCCCCGAAACTCAGCAGTTCGCTAAGACCTCGCAGGATATCAGCTCCGAACAGCTGGACCAGGCAAATGGCGACTGGCTTTTCTACGGCGTGCAGGGCGGTGACGCCTCCACTCTCACAGGTGAGGCACTGTGGGAAACCCTGGCGCCCGTCGCTGATAAGAAGGCAATTCAGGTAGATGATGAAATGTTCTACATCAACGCCGGAATCACCGCGGCGCGCGGAGTGGTTAATACCATCAAGGACGCCGTGAAGTAGAGCTCTAAGGCACGGTAAAAGTGGCGTTCTGAGGTGTAAAAATGCACCCCAGAACGCCACTTTGGCTTCGTCATCTATGCCTCTATCGGCAAAGCTGCCCGAGACTGGGACGCTTATAACCAGATTGTAGATGCGCTTAAAAATATTCGCGAAGATCAGACCCTCATACCTCAAACAGGCTGCCCCGTCGCCGTCATGAATACTCAGCCGGTAGCGCCCATGGTGATGTCTGCCGTCAACAACACGCTGGAAGTTTGGGCGAACGAAAACAAATTCTATGAACTTTTCAAAGAGGGCAAGACCATCTGGTGCGGGATCACTGCCGCTACGCGGTACCTCTACTCGAAGAAGACCGCGCGCTCGTCGGAGATTTAGAAACGGTAACCTAGCTGGTCAGAAGCGGAAAAGTTGCCCAGGCGGTTGACCAGGCGATTGAGCTGGGACAATCAACTCGTTCGGGAATGTACTTCATATGAAGTTTGTTTCTTTATAAGTCGTCTTTCTTTTACTTCTCAGATTCTCCCTTTACTCTTAGTGCAATACTGAACAGAACGTTAGGATCCCCGTGTCAGTTCTCAACAACGCGATTGAGTTTAAATCGGTTTTCAAAACGTACGGTGATAATACCGTCGTGGATAACCTAAATTTGAGTATTCCTGAGGGAAAAATTACTGTTTTCGTGGGTCCATCGGGCTGCGGTAAAACTACTTCTTTGCGCATGATTAACCGCATGGTCGAGCACACCAGTGGCACTATTTTTGTCAATGGTGAAGACAACACGGCGCGTCCTGCCCATGAGCTTCGCCGTTCTATGGGTTATGTTTTGCAGCAGGCGGGTTTGATGCCGCACCGCACGATCGTTGATAACATCTCCACGGTCCCCCGCCTGAATGGTGTTTCTGCACGTCAGGCGAAATCCCAGGCATTGGAATTGCTGAATACCGTCGGTCTTGATGAGTCGTTCGCTAAGCGTTACCCCTCCCAGCTTTCGGGCGGTCAGGCGCAGCGTGTGGGTGTGGCGCGTGCGCTGGCATCTGAGTCGTCGATTCTGCTCATGGACGAGCCTTTCTCCGCCGTTGACCCCGTGGTGCGAGCCGATCTTCAGAAAGAGCTGTTGCGTTTGCAGAGTACGCTGGGTCGCACCATCATCTTCGTGACTCACGATATGGACGAAGCAATCCTGCTGGGGGATTACGTTGCTGTTTTTGCTCGTGGCGGCCGTATCGCCCAGTTCGGAACACCCGAAGAAATTCTGCGTGAACCTGCCGATGATTTCGTGGCGTCGTTCGTCGGGCGGGACCGCGGTATGCGTCGTCTGACCTTTGCATCTGGCGCAGACGTTCCTATTCACCCTCTGGACGCCCAACAAACCCCCTGGCAGCAGTGGCAACTCAACGTTGAAGACGGACGCCCGGCGGGTTGGCGCATTGACGACCGCGTCATCCCCGGAGGTTCGCTCTTCGTAGAGGGCGGAACCTTACGTGATGCCCTCGATTCGGTTCTCTCTTCACCCTCGGGCTGGGGCGTGGTTGTCAATGAACAAGGACAGGTTCTGGGGTTGTTGAAATCTGATGACGTTCTCGAAGCCACCGAACGAGAGCGCCTCAACCGTTACGGAGTCTCGGCGTGAATTGGCTCCAATCTAATCTTCAACATGTGGGGGAGTTGACTGCGCTACACCTGTTGCAGTCAATCATCCCGGTCATTATTGGCACTATTATTGCGGTTCCCATTGCCCGTTTTGCTATGGGACGCCGTAGAGACGGTCGTTCCACCGAGCGCACCACCGGCGCAGGCAAGCTACGCCGCGGTCTGGTTATTAACTCGGCGGCGCTGCTCTACACCATCCCTTCGCTAGCGCTCTTTGTGCTCATGCCGTTGGTGCTGGGTACCTCGATTACCTCGTTACTCAACGTCTACGTGGCGCTGACTCTCTACGTCATCGCTATGATGGTGCGCTCGGCGGTAGATGCTTTTGACTCGGTTTCTCCGGTGACTCTTGAGGCGGCAACCGCCATGGGGTACCGCCCCACCCGCCGCTTCTGGGCAGTGGAGCTACCGCTCGCCGTCCCCGTCATGATTGCGGGTTTGCGAGTGGCACTGGTGTCTAACATTTCGATGGTCTCGGTAGGTGCGGTGATTGGTATCCAGTCGCTAGGTACCCTATTTACCGATGGCCTTCGCCGCGACCTCCCTGCAGAAATTATCACCGGCATCGTGGCAACAGTGCTGCTGGCGCTGGTACTTGACCGACTTCTTGCTCTACTGGGCTCTTTCCTCACCCGCTGGAGGACCGCATGAACATCTTTGACAAAACATGGGCATGGTTCACTGCCGACGGCGCGTGGACTGACTCCGGCGGTATCTTCCAGCGCTTGTTAGAACACCTGGGTTACTCCGGTCTGATTCTTTTCTTTGCCACTTTGATTGCTATCCCCATTGGGCTCTGGGTAGGGCATACCGGAAAGGGCGAGAACATTGTGGTCGGTGTAACCGGCGCGCTGCGTGCTCTGCCCACCCTGGGTTTGCTCACCCTCTTTGCCCTCTGGATGGGGCTGGGACTGATCGCTCCGGTAATCGCCCTGGTGATTCTCGCTATTTCCCCGCTCCTGGCGGGTGTTTACTCGGGTATCGCCGCTGTCGATCCTATTACCGTGGACGCCGCGCGCGCCCAAGGCATGACCGAGTGGCAAATTCTCACTCGCGTGGAACTGCCTCTCGCCGCACCTCTGATTTTTGGCGGTCTTCGTAACGCTACGCTGCAGGTTATCGCTACGGTCACCATCATGGCTTATATCAACCTCGGCGGTCTTGGCCGTTATCTCATTGATGGTCTGGCCGTGCGTGACTACCCCCGCATGGTTGCCGCCGTGGTGCTAGTAGCTGTGCTGGCGCTCGTCGTCGATGCTCTTCTTGCGCTCATTCAGCGCGCCCTGACTTCTCCTGGAACCCGATAGGAAAACCCATGACTGTGAATATAAATCGTCGCCACCTCTTGGGGTTGGCAGGTATTGGTGCTGGAACCCTTGCGCTTTCGGCGTGCGGGCTCTCGGGCGAGACGGCGTTCGGCTCCGGTTCAACTGACGGCACCGTCGTCATTGGTTCGGCAGACTTTACGGAGTCTCAGATTATTGCGGAAATTTATGCGGCGGCGCTGAACAAACGAGGTTTGGCGGCAGAAACCCGCCCCGCCATTGGCGCACGTGAGGCGTATATTGGGGCACTGCAGGAAGGTACCGTGGGCGTTGTGCCTGATTACAGCGGTAACTTGCTACTCTACTTTGATGCGCAGACCAAGGCGCAGACTCCCGAAGAGATTATGAAAGCTCTTCCTTCTGCTCTTTCCGATCAGCTTTCGGTGCTTGATCCTTCTCCTGCGGAGAATAAGGACTCACTGGTTGTTACCTCTGAGGTTGCGCAGAAGTTTGGGCTGAAGTCTATTGCAGACCTCGCCGCGCATAGCTCTGAGATTACTCTTGGCGGCCCTCCTGAGTTCGCCGAGCGTTCCTACGGTTTGCCGGGGCTGAAAAAGAATTACGGTTTTGAGCCGGCTAAATTCTCGCCGATTAACGACGGCGGTGGCCCGCTGACCGTGCAGGCGCTCATCGACGATCAGGTGCAGACGGCAGATCTTTTCTCTACCGATCCTGCGATTGTGAAGAATAACTTTGTGGTGCTGGAGGATCCGAAGAATAACTTCTTGGCTCAGCAGGTTGTTCCCGTGGTGAATGCCAAGCAGGTTTCGGTGGCTGCTGCGGATGTGCTCAATGAGGTGTCTGCCCTGCTCAAAACCGAAGATCTCATTGCTTTGAATGACAGGGTGTCCGGGGAAGAAAAGGCTAACCCGACGACCGCGGCCAAGGATTGGGTGGACCAGAAGCTTACGTAGGAGGCTTCGCTGGCGAGTGACCGTCTGAGCGTGTTTTGACCAGGTATGCGTGGTCAAAACACGCTCAGACGGTCACTCGTTTAATGTTCAAGCCCCAGCATGAAATTCTGTAACTGTCGTTTGACTACCTCGGGGTGATAGACGACGTCCTGCCATTCCAAACGGAAAACAGGGTAGCCCATACGCTGTAACTTTCGTTCGCGGGATCTCTCGTTGAGTAACACCTGGTTAGTCGGTTGAAAATCAAGGTATTTTGTCTTCCCATCAAACTCCACCACAAATTGCGGATTTTTCACGAGAAAATCAGCTCTATAAAGCTGTCCTTCTACTCTCATCTCAACCTGTTCTGCGTAGTCGAGATTAAGCTCGTCCAGAATGAGGCGGGTGAGAGTCTCACCGGGGGATTCGGCTAGGGAGCTCATGCACTGAGCTACTTGTCGCACACGGGTTTGATGCCGCCCTGAATACCCGAAGAGGTCTGCGCGCAGTTTCTCGGGGTCCAGGGGATAAAGATGGAGAGCAGAATCAGCAATCGCGACTCCGAATCGAAAAGGGACGACGACGGCGCAGTCCCTCACGGTGGTAGTAAGCGACGTCGCGCGGAGTCCCAGTTCTGTTACAACGCTCGTGGAATCGAGGGGTAGTGCATGCTTGAGTACCCCTCGGCTATTTCCACGAGATGACGCCGGAGAATACACATGAATTTTATCTGGAACTCCGATGAGTCCTAGCGAATAAAGCGCAGCGGCGGATTGATGGGAGAAAATCGCTCGTGGTGATACTTTGCTGAAGGCAAGAATCTCTAACGGGTATTTTTCCCAAGGCTTTAGAGCGTGGAAATTAGTAGCCCAGATATATACTCCGCGACGAAGCCGTAGTAGCTTTCCTTCTCGCACAGATTGGGCGATTTTATAATCAGTGAGCCCTGCTTCATGCAATCGTTCGGGGCTCAGTAACAGGGAGTCTAGGTGAGATAAGGAAGTCATATCTCGATTATCAGAGCCAACTGGAAGATTGGGTTGTTTTCTTTAAATCTGTGGAAAGATGCGGTCTAGTTTGTCCTAGCCGGGAGTTATCCACAGGAGATTTGTACCTGAAGTTCGGGCAGAAACAGAAATGACCGGCGTAGCGTGTTTTGATCAGATACACATGGTCAAAACACGCTACGCCGGTCATTCGCCGGCCGGAAACCTTACGCCACAGGCTCGCGGTTGCCCAGGCGCTTCTTCTCAACGGTGCGCTGCTTGTCTAGATCAGCGTCCTTGAATCCGAAGAAGTAAACCAGGGTGAAGGAAACAATCACAGTAGCGATGGAAGCAATCCAGAAACCAGTCCAGGACTGATCGAAACCACCATCGGGGTTCACGAAGCTGAAGAAGCCAATGAGTGAACCGGTGAAGCCCCACATGTTCACGTGCATCAGGCCGGTAATGAAACCGCCTACAGCCGCACCTACAGAAGCCATCGCGAAAACGCGACCGTACTTGAGGTTGATGCCGTACATGGCGGGTTCGGTAATGCCGCAGAAACCAGCGATGGCAGCGGAACCGGAAAGGCCCTTCATCTGCTCGTTACGGGTCTTGGCGAATACTGCCAGAGCGCCTGCACCCTGAGCAACCATGGTTGCTGAGATGATGGCGTTCAGGTAGGAGTGGCCCTGCGATGCGATGTCGTTAGCAACAATTGGGATAACTGCCCAGTGCAGACCGAAGATGACCAGGCACTGGTAGAAGGCTCCGATAACCAGACCGGAAATTGCAGGTGAGAGGTCGTAGACCCACTGAATGCCGCCTGCGATTCCGTTGGAAATCCACATGATGATGGGTCCAAGAACCACAAGAATCAGGGTGGAAACCACGAAAACTTCAATGAGCGGAACAAAGATCATACGTAGAACAGCGGGGATCCACTTCTTCAGCGCGGGCTCAATCTTGGAGCACAACCAGGCGGCTACGATCATCGGGAAGATGGAGTAGGTGTAGGACGCCATGGGGAAAGGAATTCCGAAGAATTCTGCGTTGGTAGAGATACCCAGCAGTGAGCCTGTCGCTTCGCCCTTCGCCAGCTCGGCAATAGTGGGGTAAGCCAACACGCCACCGATGATGGAGACGATAATTGGGTCTGCTCCCAGACGACGCGCGGCGGTGAAGCCCACGAAGATGGGTAGGAAGTAGAAGACGGCGTCGCCCATGGCATTGATGATGGTGAAGGTTTGGGATTCTGGGTTCACGAGTTCGTAGTGAGTCAGAATCGTCAAAAGACCCTTGAGCACACCGGATGCAGCCAAAAGACCGATCACGGGCATCATGGAACCGGTGATTACACCGATAAGCGAGGAGAAGCCCCACTTGAACCATCCGCCCACACCCGAGGGGCGTTCAGCCGGTTCTGTTGCAGACTCGGTTTCTCCGCCAGCCTTGCCTGCGCCAATCTGCTTGACGACGGCATCGTATACGTCTTCAACGGCGGGGCCGATGACTACCTGGTACTGGCCGCCTGCGCGAGCTACGTCGATGACGCCGTCGAGGTTTGAGACAGCCTCGTCGTTCGCCTTGTCGTTGTCTTTGAGGTAGAAACGTACGCGGGTGATGCAGTGGATAACACTTTTGACGTTTTCCTTGCCACCGATGTTGTTGAGGATGTCCCAAGCGAGGGCATCGTAACCGGTGAGGTTTGCGGGGCGCTCTGCTACTGCGGGGTCGACGGTGCCGCCAGCGGCGCCGGGTTCGATAGGTTCGGTGGCGTGTGCACCGGTTTCAGAGCGTGTTGCGGTACCAGATGCTGCACCTGCTGCTACTGATCCTGCCGCTGCACCGGTTGCTGCTGCGCCGGTAGCGTCTGCACCATTGGCGGTGTTCTGAGCTGCGGGAGCGTCCTTGACCTTCAACGTTACTTCTGCGGCAACGTCGCCTGCAGATGCCGAACCGGTGTGGACGTCAATGTCCTCCACAAACTTCGGGGTATTGGTGATAGCAAGAATCGCGGTAATGCCCTTACCTGCCGCACGAACCTCGTCGAGGTTCATGCTGGCAATGCGCTGGCCTGCTTCAACGGTCTGACCCTTTTCGAGAAGCATCTCGAAAGGAGCGCCGTCGAGCTCAACGGTGTCTACACCGAGGTGGAGCAGAAATTCCAGGCCGCTTTCGGACTTGATGCCGACGGCGTGCTTGGTGCTCGCCACCATGGTGACCTTGCCCGATACGGGGGAGACCACGGTGTTATCGGTGGGGTTAACACCGAATCCCTTGCCGAGTTTTCCGCCGGCGAATACCGGATCGGGAATCTCGTTCATGGGAATAACCTCGCCCGTCATGGGGGCGAGGACGGATACAGTCTTAGCCATGACTGTGCCTCATTTCTGTTTTTCTTAGGGCAATACCGGTTCGTTTAAAACCCGTTCCGGTGGCATTTTGCCTATATGGGTTAGATCTTGATGGCTAGGGATTCGTACGGTCTGAGCGTGTAATCATCCCTGAGCTGATGGGCTGGATAGTTTCCGATGAGAATGTACCCGTTGAGGAACTCGTGGGGGATTTCGATGGAGGTTTCTTCGCCGTAGAAGTTGTTGAGGACGAGAAGTTTCTCGCCCTGATACTTTCGAGTGTAAGCAAAAACAGCGTCGTGTTCCAGCGCATACGGCTCGTACTCGCCTTCGGAGATGAGCAGATTTTCTTTGCGGAGCTGGATGAGCTTTTTGTAGTAGGGAAGGATTTTTCCTTCTTTTTGCTCGTGCTCTACGTTGATGGTTTTGAAAGTAGTGGGGCGCAGCCAGGGTTCGCCGGTAGTAAAGCCTGCGTTTGCGCTGGAATCCCACTGCATGGGAGTTCGCGAGTTGTCGCGTGCTTTAGAGGTAACAATTTGGAATGCTTCGGTTTCCGTCTTGCCGTCGGCGATGAGGGAGACGTAGGCGTTGCGCGCCTCGACGTCGACATATTCCTCAATGTCTATATATTGGGGATCGACCATTCCAATTTCTTCGCCCTGGTAAATGTAGGGCGTACCGCGCAACAGGTGAATGACGGTTGCCAGCATGGTTGCCGATTCGACGTGAAAATTCACGGGGTCTGCAAAACGATTGATGGCACGTGGCTGGTCATGGTTGTTCCAGAACAGCGCGTTCCAGCCATTTCCTGCTTGCATACCTACTGCCCAGTCATTGAGCAGGTTCTTTAGTACATGGAAGTCGAAAGGTACCTTGGTCCACTTGTGACCGTCTTGGTAATCCACTTTGAGGTGGTGAAAGTTGAAAACCATATCCAACTCTTCGCTCTCGGGGTTCGAATAGCGGATGGAGTTTTCGATGGTGGTGGTAGACATTTCACCGACGGTGAGTACGCCGTCGTAGTTGCCGAACGTTGCCCGGTTCATTTCGTGAATCCAGGGGTGGACGCGCGGGGTATCGGTGTAGAGCAGCTTGTCGATCATGCCGGGTGCGGCGTCTTCGAGGAATTCGCTTTTGCCGATGACGTTCAGGACGTCAAAGCGCAGACCGCGTACGCCTTTTTCCAGCCAGAAGTTCGCTACTTTGTAGAGTTCTTGGCGCAGGTCGGCATTGTGCCAGTTCAAATCTGCCTGTGTTTTGTCGTAGAGGCAGAGGAAGTATTTGCCGGTGTCGCCGAAGGGCGCCCAGGCTTCGCCACCGAATTTGGATTCCCAGTTGGTGGGGAAAGAGCCGTCTGGCTTAGGTTCGCGGATGTAGAAATAGTCCTGGTACTTTTCTTCACCGGCGAGTGCCCGCTGGAACCACTCGTGTTCGGTGGAGATGTGGTTGAAGACCATATCGAACATGACTCCGATACCGTGATCTTTGAGGGTCGAAATCAACTCTTCAGTGTCTTCCATCGTGCCCAAATCTGGGTTGATGGCGTAATAGTCGGATACATCGTAGCCGTTATCGCGCTGGGGGGAGGCAAAGAAGGGGTTGAGCCAAACCATGTCTACGCCGAGGGATGCGATGTAAGGAATCTTTTCGATGATGCCTCGAAGATCCCCCAGCCCGTCTCCGTTGGAGTCGTAGAACGATTTGGGGTAGACCTGGTAAATTACCTGGTCACGGAAAGTCATAAAGATCCTTTGTAGGGTTGTTGAGTTTTTACTTTTAAAAGGAGAAGTTACAGGCCGGAGAGGTCTGCAACTCGTCTCACCGTGCGAATCCGGTGAGCTGCGCGGCGCCTAGCGGCGTCGTGCGAAATCTTGGTAGATAAATTTATCTGCGCGGTGGCGGGATTCGGTGAAGAGGAAGGCTGTGGTGTCTTCCAAGCTGGTCACCGAGGTGGTGACTGCAACGTATTCACCTTTGGCAAGATGCATGAGCTTGCGGTCGCTTTCCTGAGCTGGTTCTACTTTGATTTGCTTAGAAGAGTAAGCAATGGAAAGCCCGAGGGTGTTTTCGAAGTATTCGAAGAGTGAGGTCTCGGCGGCTTCTTGCGGAATAGACGGAACTACTGATTTGAGAATGTAGTCCCGGTCAATAATTGCTGGTTCGTTGTCGAAGAAACGCAAACGGGTAACCGCGATGGTTTCTTCGGACTGAAGATCCTTCGCTAAGGATTTGAAAGAGGCTAAGGGAAGCAAAGTTTCCGAAAAATCAATGAGTTCGCTACGGGTTGATGCGCCTACTGCATGAGCAAACTCTTTGTAGCTCACCAAAGAGGAGACGGGCAGAGCGTACTGGGAGTGGCTGATTACCACGGAGCCTTTACCCATAATTTTTTGAATGTATCCGCGGTCAGTCAGGAGCGCTAGCGCCTTACGAGCGGTTTCACGCGAAACGGAGTAGTTTTCGGTGAGTTGTTTTTCGCTGGGAAGGAGCGAACCTACGGGGTAGGTGCCATCGTCGATTTTGGAGGAGAGGTCTTGATAGACGCGTTCGTATTTGCCCACTGTGTTCCTTGTGTTGTTGTAGGCCGTCAATGAAAAGTAGACATGCCCGTACAGGTTAATCATAAGGGTGTACGGACAGGTTTTCTACGGGAGATGATTCTTTATACAACGAAGAAAAGCGCCTGACGTCGCAAGAAGCTGAGTCAGGCGCTTTAATCTGTCCCCTTAACTGGGATTTTTAAATTAGAACAGACGCTCGGACGCGATTTTAGCGCCCTCACCGAGTGAGCGTAGCTTTGCCCAGGCAATATCAGGGTGAATACGCCCACCCAAACCGCAGTCGGTAGAAGCAATCACATTTTCTTTACCCACTACCGAGGCGAACTGCTCAATGCGCTGGGCAACGAGTTCGGGGTGCTCGACGACGTTGGTGGAGTGCGAAACCACGCCGGGTAGGATAACTTTGCCGGCAGGGAGTTCAATCTTTTCCCATTCTTTCCACTCGTGGGCATGGCGGGCGTTGGCCGCCTCAAACGAATATGCCGAAGCGTTGATAGATAGCAGGGTCTTTGCCAGGTGCTTGAATTCGAGATCTGTGGTGTGGGGGCCGTGCCACGAACCCCAGCACAGGTGGAAGCGGATTTTGTCCTGGGGCAAATCTTCCAGCGCATAGTTAAGGGCGTCCACGGAGGTCTGAATAAAGTTCAGGTAGTCGCTGACGGACGGCTCGGGATTGATCTGGTCCCAGCCTTCGGCGATGGAGGGGTCATCAATTTGAACGGTTAGACCGGCGTCGATAATCGCCTTGTATTCTTCTTTCAAGACATCCGCCCAAGCGAAGATAAATTCTTTGTCGCTGGCGTAGTGCTTATTTCCTACGCGTGCGGCGGACCCGGGAGAAAGCGCTGCCACGAATCCCTCCTGCGCACCCACTGCCTGAATGGCTGTATTGAGGTTGGCGGTGTCGGAGGCAACGGCATCCTGCCCAACATAAGAAATCGCTGAGGTTGCTACAGGGAACGACCGATCTGGGTCGTTTCCGAGATCTAATTCAGTGGCATAAAAATCGTGGAATTTAGTCCAGTCCCGACGATCGCCAAAAGTGGTGTATTTCAGATTGCCGGGGGTGGAACGGAAAACTTCATTGACCGGATTACCTTCTTCAATGAGTTCGAGTCCTCCTGTGCGGGCAAACGAATAGTGCCACCATGCACCGTAATCAACGGCTTGGGCCATCGCGTGCCCGTACTCACCGTCGTTGACGATGTCGATGCCGACCTCTACCTGCTGGGTCACAACGTTCTGCACTTCTTCCGCCAGAATTTTCTGAAAATCAATCTCGGCAAGTGTTCCTTCTTGCCGTTGGCGATTGGCTTTCTGCAGGCGTTCGCTGCGGGGGAGTGAGCCCACGTGAGTGGTCTGAATACAGGTAGTGTTTTCTGCCATGGAATCTCCTTGAAGTAAATACATTGGGTTAAAGGCTTCTCTCCAGCAAACCGCTTCGACCTATGTTCTTCCAAGCTATTCCAGGTTTTTCACCGCATATTTCTGTGTTTCAGCACTATGACAATTTGAGTCGATACGAAGTAGAAATATTGCTTAAGAAGAAATATTTGAACATGTGAAGGAACGTAAATATGATGCCGCCCGGCAGATTTGTTCTTCCCAACATCACAAAAAAATTATTCAGTGACAGCGAAAAATAGAACGGTTGCGTAAGAAAAACTGATGTAACGTTTCCCCTCGTACAACTTCGTTGAGCATGGTGAATCAGTCCAAGGCGCTTGATGGTTTGAAATGTGCCTCGGTCGCCCATACCTCAAGATGCTCGTCTCCTGACGGGAGAATATCTTTGGTTCTTTTCTGTTTTATCCATGATTCTCATATTTTCTTACACAGGGGGGCTCCGAGTGGTTGAGAAAACTAATCACGTGCCTAAAGGCACGCATGATCCGAGCGTTTTTCAAGAAGAACAAACCGGATTTCACAAGGGTCTAGGCTCTCGACAGATTCAGATGATTGCTATTGGCGGTTCTATAGGCACTGGTTTATTCTTGGGTGCCGGCGGGCGTCTTGAAAAAGCAGGTCCAGCCCTTGCCTTGGATTACTTGCTGTGTGGCATTATCGCCTACCTCATACTTCGGGCGATGGGTGAGCTGGTTGTCCACCGCCCGTCCTCTGGCTCTTTCGTCTCGTATGCCCGTGAGTTCTACGGTGAAAAAGCAGCTTACGTTTCGGGTTGGTTTTACTGGATTAACTGGGCAATGACATCGATTGTTGACTCCACTGCTATCGCGATTTACGTGAAGTGGTTTGGTCAGTACAGCGAATTTATTGCGGGGATTCCCCAGTGGCTGATTGCGTTTATCGTGATTTTCCTGGTGGTATCACTGAACTTGATTTCGGTGAAAGTGTTCGGTGAACTCGAATTCTGGTTCGCTTTGGTGAAGGTCGCCGCACTGGTTACCTTCTTGCTGGTGGGTTGTTACTTCGTTATTTTTGGTACTCCTACAGGATCAGAAACCGGCTTCCATCTCATTGCCAATAATGGTGGTTTCTTTCCCAACGGTATTGTTCCAGCTCTTGTTATTATGCAGGGTGTTGTCTTTGCCTACGCAGCTATTGAATTGGTCGGCACTACTGCCGGCGAAACCCAGGATGCTCGTAAGGTAATTCCTAAGGCGATTAACACGGTAATTTTCCGTGTCGCTATCTTCTATGTTGGTTCGGTTCTTCTGTTGACCCTTCTGTTGCCTTACACTGCCTACTCTGCTGATGAGTCACCTTTCGTGACCTTCTTCTCTCATATTGGTGTGGACTATGCAGCTCCCATCATGGAGCTGGTTGTTATTACCGCTGCGCTTTCTTCTTTGAACGCCGGTTTGTACTCCACTGGTCGTATCCTGCATTCCATGTCCGTAGCTGGCTCGGCTCCTCGATTCGCTCAGCGCGTGTCCACCAATGGTGTTCCTTACGGGGGTATTCTGCTGACTGCTTGTGTAGCTTTTCTCGGGGTCGTTCTAAACTACTTTGTTCCCAAGGAAGCTTTTGAAATCGTGTTGAACATTGCTTCGCTGGGTATCATTTCCAGCTGGGCAACTATTGTGCTTTCGCACATGAAGTTTGTTTCGCTCAGCAAACAGGGCGTTTACACCCGACCTGCTTACCGAATGCCTGGCGCACCTTTTACAGACTGGATTGTTCTAGTGTTCCTTGCAGGCGTATTGGTGCTGATTGGTTTCGATTACCCCGTAGGTACTTTTACTTTGGGCTCACTCATTATCGTGATTCCTTTGCTGGTGATTGGATGGTTCGTCGTGCGTAAGAACGTTCTTGCTATTGCGGCTGAACGCCAGGGTTACACAGGTATTAGCCCCATCATTGCTGATCGTCCTGCAACTGCTGCCTATAAGGACAATAAGGGCGGTAGCGTCCGTCAGAATCACACTGAAAAGTAAATCTTTTCTGATTCTTTAGAGACTAAAAAGACGGANNNNCTTCGTCTATTTATATTCTAGGAATTAGAAAAAGGGTGAGACAGTGTGGAAATCTGTTCATATCGTGGAACCGCTCACCTGAATATGGGGACGCTCGTTGCAAAAGCGTAAACTGACTTGAAAAGTCGCCTACTAGGAGGAACTCATGCCTGAACTGCGTTCACGCACATCTACTCACGGTCGAAATATGGCAGGAGCTCGTGCGCTGTGGCGAGCCACAGGTATGGGGGACGACGATTTTGGTAAGCCGATTATCGCTGTGGCTAACTCGTTCACTCAATTTGTGCCCGGCCATGTCCACTTGAAAGATATGGGTCAGCTGGTGAGTCAGGCGATTGCAGACGCCGGCGGTGTAGCTAAGGAATTCAATACGATTGCGGTCGATGATGGCATCGCAATGGGGCATGATGGAATGCTCTATTCCCTGCCTTCTCGTGACCTCATTGCAGATTCAGTGGAGTATATGGTCAACGCTCACCGGGCTGATGCTCTGGTGTGTATCTCTAACTGCGACAAAATTACCCCCGGTATGTTGCTGGCGGCTATGAGGCTGAACATCCCTACTATCTTCGTATCCGGCGGACCTATGGAATCTGGTGAAGGTATTGAGGGTGTCGTTGAGCACCGCCTGGATCTGGTGGATGCTATGGCAATGGCTGTGGATGAATCGGTCTCTGATGCCCAGCTAGCTCAAATTGAGAAGAATGCTTGCCCCACCTGCGGATCCTGCTCTGGCATGTTTACCGCTAATTCCATGAACTGCCTCAATGAAGCCATTGGTTTAGCTCTGCCGGGTAACGGAACCACGCTGGCAACTCAGATTGCTCGTAAAGCCCTCTTCGAAAATGCTGGTCGTACCATTGTTGAGCTGGCAAACCGCTATTACAAGAATGACGACGATTCGGTGTTGCCCCGATCCATCGCCACTAAAGAAGCCTTCGAAAACGCAATGGCTTTAGACGTTGCCATGGGTGGTTCCACCAATACCGTTTTGCATATTCTGGCAATTGCTAACGAAGCGGAGTGCGACTTCACGCTGGAAGATATTGATGCTGTTTCCCGCCGCGTTCCTTGCCTTGCTAAGGTCGCTCCCAACTCCACCAAATACCACATTGAGCACGTCCACCGCGCAGGCGGTATCCCTGCGCTGCTTGGCGAGTTGGACCGCGCCGGTTTGCTGAATAAGAACGTCCATTCAGTGCACTCAAATTCGCTCGAAGAATGGTTGAATACCTGGGACATTCGTTCAGAAAACCCCAGTGCAGAAGCGCAAGAACTCTTCTTAGCAGCACCCGGCGGGGTGCGTACCACCCAGGCGTTCTCCACCGCCAATAAATACGAGTCATTAGAGAAGGACGCCGAAAACGGTTGCATCCGCTCTGTTGAGCACGCGTACACTGCCGATGGCGGTCTGGCGGTTTTGCGAGGAAACATTGCTGAAGATGGAGCAATCATCAAATCTGCTGGTATTGACCCTGAGCTGTTCCACTTCAAGGGTAAGGCATTTGTGGTGGAGTCTCAGGATGAAGCCGTGTTCGAGATTCTGTCGAAGAATGTGAAAGAGGGCGACGTCGTCGTCATCCAGTACGAAGGTCCCAAGGGGGGTCCGGGCATGCAGGAGATGCTCTACCCCACTTCGTACCTAAAAGGTCTGGGTCTTGGTAAAACCTGCGCGCTGATTACCGATGGGCGTTTTTCGGGCGGAACCTCGGGTATCTCGATTGGACACATTTCCCCCGAGGCGGCATCGGGTGGTGCCATTGGGCTGGTACAGACCGGTGACGAGATCGAGATCGATGTAACCCATCGAATCCTGCGCGTCAATGTTTCCGATGAAGAGTTGCAGTCCCGCCGTGAGGCTAAGGGTCCGCTGCCGTGGAAGCCCACTAAGCCCCGGGAACGTGAAGTCTCGAAAGCGCTGAAGGCGTACGCGATGATGGCATCTTCGGCGGACAAAGGCGGCGTGCGAGTGCTGCCGGAGGAGTATCGCTAAGATAACCTATATGACTGAAGAACTCTCCTGGCCACTGCCCGTTGCCGAGCTGACCGACGGCATCGTCACCCTGCGCCCCTTTCGTGCCGAAGACGTAGACGACATTTTCGTCAGCTCTACCAATTCCCGCATGCGCCAGTTCACACAGGTTCCGCTGGAATACACCCACGAGATGGCAGAAAGCTACGCCCAAAAGCCAGAAGACCTCACGCGCTGGGCAATAACGGGTGAGGAGTTCGATGGTCGCTATTGCGGTTCTATTGAGCTTCGCCTGATTGACGAGGATATCCCTGCGGTGTCGGTGGGGTATAACACTTCCCCGTGGGCTCGCGGCAAAGGACTGCAGACGCGCGCTTTGAAGCTGGCAATGCAATACGCCTTTGATCAGGGTGTCCATCGAGTTGAGGTCAAAGCTGCTGTGGCTAACCCGGCATCGCGCCATGTTGCTGAATCGGCCGGATGCACTTTTGAGGGTGTCGCACGAGCAGGCGAAAACCTGCGGGGAGAACTGCGCGATATGGCAGTCTATGCGCGTCTTGCAACTGACTAAATAGAAGTAACTTATGGTCTGAGTCCGGGGAATATCTAGAGGAGAACCATGCGAATCTACGATCCTTATGCGAAATGCGGAGTCATTCTGGCGGGGTGGTTTACCGGGGGACTTATCCTGAATATGCTTCTCTCTACTCTGTTCCCTGATGGGTCAGAAGATATCTCCGAATTTATTTATGTAACCGTGGTTGCGGTTTGTATCTACGGTCTCACACGCATATTCCGCGCGGAGGGCGAAACTCCTGCACCGCGACCTTGGTGGCAGATGACTGGACGTCCCACGGCAGCGTTTATCCTGGCTCTATATTTCTTAGCGGGATTCTTAGTTCCGGCCGCGGTCTTCATTGGGTTGCTTTTGACGGGCAGCTTGTTGAACTCCCTCCTCAGCAACTTTAACGGTTGGAATCTTGCCAAAGCGGTTATCTATATAGCTCTTGGCACGCTGTACTACTTCACCTGGTGGAAGCTGCGGAAGAACAATCCGCGCGTCGAGACTCATTCATAAGTAGTCCGATAGTCCAGCATAGAAACTAAAAACACACGGTCTTCCCACAACCACAGTTAAAAAGCTGTGTCAGCGGGAAGACCGTGTGTTTTCAACGTCGGTGGCTCGTCGTCGAACCGATAAGCTCTACCTAGAATTCGTAGGTGCGTACCTCAAGAGGCTCAGAGAGGTACTTCTCCCACTCACTCATTGCTTCTTTGAAATGAACTGAGTTGGAGTGTGCATCGAGTGCTTCTTGACTTTCCCAGCGCTCTAAAAAGGCGTACTCGCCTTCGCTCCCTTCTTCGACGACGGCGCCGAAGTCGTAGCTAAGGCACCCGGCATCCTGCGCGCGGGTTGTGTCGACTAGTTGCTGCGCGGATTTTTCGAACGCTTCAACGGCTTCAGAGTTGACGGAGGCTTTAGCAATAACGCCGATCATGAGTGACTCCTAAATCTCAAAAATGCTGATTTGCATAGGTTCTGCCAGATGTTCCTGGCAGGTTTCGTCGGCCTCTTTATAATGCTCGGTTTCCATGTGTGCTTCGAGTGCTTCGATGGACTCCCAGCGTTCTAAGAATGCGAATTCGTTCTCCGAGCCTTCACCCTTCATAGGGCCAAAGTTGTAGCTGATGACGCCGTCTTCAGAGAGGGATTTTTGGTGGAGTTTTCGAGAGAGTTCCTCGAACGGCCCACTGTGCCCAGGCTTGACGGTTGCTCGCGCAAATACGCCTATCACGGTGCTCCTTGATGGTTAGAAAATATATCGAGTTCACGCTATCACTGGAGGGTTTAGCAGAGCGAGAAATATATCAAAGGGCGAGAGATGTATCAAAGGGTGGTCAGTGGCGTGTTTGTGGGGCAGGTGGTAATCCTCTGAGAGGGGAAGAGTGTCGTCTAACCTTGAACCCCCAAGATATAAAAGATATAAAAGATATAAAGGTTTTTAAAGGAGAGCGATGACGAACGCGCAACAAACTCAACAGGAGCAGGGTTCTCTCGCCGCCAGCTTGGTGGGCAGGGAATCCCAGCTTGCCGCGTTTACGTCGCTTCTCCACGAAACTAACTCCAGCAACTTCACGGTTATTTCTGGTTCAGCAGGTATTGGAAAGACCACTTTGCTGAAAGCGTGTGAAAGTGTTGCCCGCAATGCTGGGTGGCGTGTTGTTTCAGATATTCCGTTGAAAGGTCTCAGCGATCGCATGCGGGGCACTTATCTTCCTGCGTTGCACGAATCGCTGACGGATCAAGGGCAGGGACAGGAATCCTTCGGGAAGGAGTCCCTCGCAGCACAGGTGGAATCTCTCGCGGAGGTCCTGCGCTTAAAGGGCACGGGGTTACTCTTGACCTTGGATGCAGTAGACCGCTCTTGCCTACCTCGCCTAGAAAATCTTGTGGAGGCACTGGTCCACGCCCAGAAAAAGGGCTTACCGGTACAACTTCTGATGGCCGGTAGGACGGCGGAGATGCGAGAGATACTGGAATCGTCGGTTATGTTGCCCCTTGGCTCGCCCCTGCGCTTTGACGTGTGTGCTTTGACGCGCGAGCAAACGGAAAGCGTTTTGCGGCAAGCTCTGGAATCATGCCCGGCTATCCGCCACGATTCGCTCAGCGAATCTTTGCTCTCTCGCGCATGCCTTGCTACTAAGGGACACCCCTACATGGTGTACCTGGTAGCGGAAGCGTTACGTCAGCAGGCGCAAGGAGAGCTCTCAGAAGCTGAAGTCGTCAGCGGTATCGCTTCTGCCCAAGAGAAGCTGGGCGCGTCCGTCCTCGAACCGCTGTTGTCTAAACTCTCAGCAGGGGATCGAGCCTTCTTGGAGGCAATGGCGCAGGATGAGAGCCCCTCTAAAATGAGCGATATTTCCGCTCGTTTGGGCAAAAACCCGCAGTACGCGGGGGTGTACCGCAATCGACTGTTGGAGTCGCAGATTATTCGTTCTGCATCCTACGGCAAGGTCACTTTCGCCATTCCGCACTTGCGTGAATATCTTCGCGCGCTATCAGTTCGAAGAGCTGAAGATAGTTTCAATAGTTTTTAAGGATAAACAATTACACAGAGAAAAGGAGGTGGAAGAACAATGAGTATTACACCAGCACAAATTAAACGCACTACTCTCACGTGGGAGGCTCCCGACTACACGTCAAGCTATCCTGCCGGTTTCGTAGATATCGGTGTGGCAGTGGTTGCGGTCATGATGGAGTCGGTGAAAGCAAAAGGTAAGTGTTACGCCGGACTGTCAGCCATGATTTTCATATCCCGTGAAAACGGCGATCGTGAAGTGATTGAGACTCAGCCGATTACGGAGTCCTGTGCGCATTCTCTTTTAGAATCGTGCGATGACGTTCACGTGGCGATGCTGGGGCGTGCAATCTTGCGGGCCTGGGAACTTATTCCTCAGGAATATAAGCAGAATTTGATTACCGTGGCTGCGGATAGGCACGATCTCAAATTATTGTTCCGCCAGTTTGGTTCATTGAAAGACATCATGGAGTACCGCTCCATCGATAAGGTATTAAACCCTTATGAGTCACATTCCCTTGGGGAGCAACATGTGAAACTAGTGGGAACTCCCGCCGGTGATCTTCTTCCGCATTATATTGAAGAAGCATCCCGACTAGCCCATCAGCGCATGGAAGCCGAGGTGGCTTTGCGCCCGGTAGAGAAGCTCACCGAATACCGAGTATTCACCGATTGCTCTTACCGCTCTACGAACAATAAAAAGTTTGCTCGCGGCGGGCGCATGGGCATTGGCGGTGTGAGCGAAGACGGCTTCTACTTTCACGCCCACTACGACGCCACCAACATTATGACCGGCGAACTCTCTGCCATGTTGGCGGCATTCCACATTTTCTACCACGGCGGACGGCGGCTCATCATCCATACCGATTCTTTAGGTGCTTTGACGTTCGTGCTCCGTTTGGCGCATAACCGCTGGTCATTTGAACACTGGGTAGAAGAAGGTGCGCAGAACCTCCAAGTTGTAGAAGAAATGACCGAGCTGACCGAGGCTATTCGTGAACGACGCGTCATCGTTAAACACGTGCCAGGGCACACCGGACACGGTCTCCAAGAATCCTCTGATTCTGTGTCTAAGATGCACCGCCATTTCCCGGGCCAAGTGGTCGAAAAATGTAACGTGATGGAATTTAACCGTCGTTGCGAATCTATTATCACTGCGCTGGCAGGTTGTCCTAAAGCGGTACGTTTACCCTGCCCAGAGTGGTCGCAGATTCGCCCCTCAGTGATTCATACAAGAAACAGACTGTGGAAGTAGGAGGTTTATTCATCAGGTACGAGTTGTACCTTCCGCCCAACACAGCTTCGGCAAGCGATCCCTCTCGTCCGCTTCGCTAGCGCTCAGAGGGGCGATTCACGCCAGACCCGGCCAGCCTGCCTCACGCTGTGCTGGGCGGGCGGATATCTGCGACTACCTTATGAATAAGTCTCTAGATATTTAGGGAGTAGGAACTTTTCGTGACTGAAGAACGTACCTGGGTGGCGCCCACCGCCCTACAGCGTCAGGACATTTTGCGCACTACCCGCACTATCGCCATTGTGGGCATGAGTGACAAACCCGCTCGTCCGTCCTATGGGGTCGCGTCCTATCTACAAGAGTCTTCTTCCTACACCCTTTACTTTGTTAATCCCCTGCTTGCTGCAGAAGGTAAAGAGGTTCTGGGGCAAACGGTCTATGCCTCGCTGGCTGACCTACCTCAGGCGCCAGACATGGTAGATATTTTTCGCCGCTCTGAAGACCTCCCTGGGGTTGTGCAAGAAGCTATAGAGGTGGGCGCTCGCACAGTCTGGATTCAACTGGGCCTGTGGAATGAGGACGCCGCACGGCTAGCTGAGGACGCCGGGCTCAACGTGATGATGGACAGTTGCGTCAAGATTGAGCATGCGGCTTTGCTGTAAATCGTTACTTTATGACACGCGATATTCTGCCCAGTTCAAAAAATTTTTTGCCGGAATGTGGCGTAGCGAGAACCCGAAAACCGAAAAATACGGTAAGTAAACTTGCTTAAAAATTTCTCTGAGGTTATTAGGGTAAACGCCTGACTGGATGCGGAAATAGTGAAGTAGGTCATGTCGCTTTAACGACGGCGAATGTTCCTGTGAACCATGTTTGTGGGCTGTTTTGCGCTGTCTGTTTATAACGAATCTATATATTTTGTTACCAAATTGTTATAAGCTAACCAGCGTGCCACCAGCAACTCCCCAAATTACTGGTGAGCATCGCCGGGGTAACCTGGCTTGTTTCATACACATTTCGAAAGGCTCACAGTGCGTTCATTCTCAGTTGGCGTAGCAGGTGTACTTATCTCCGGCGTCGTCCTGACCTCAGCAACCGTAGCAACCGCAAACTCATCAGAGAGCGCTCCTACCGTCGCTCCTCAGAGTGAAGCAACTCTTGCAGCATTCGAACTGTCTCAGAATTCTCTCATCTCAACCTTGGGTGCTCCCAAGGTGGTTGTTCCTTCTGTTGATCTCAAGGCAGAAGCTGCTGCGAAGAAGGCAGCTGCAGAACAGCATGCAGCAGAAGCAAAAATTGCTGCAGCCGAAAAGGCTGAAGCTGACCGCCAGGCTGCTGAAAAGGCTGCCGCTGAAACTGCTCAGAAAGCAGAAAAGGCAGAAGCTCAGAAGCTTTCAACTGCAGGAGCAACCGTTGAGTCTACTCAGGCTCCTCAGGCTGAAAAATCAGCTCCTGCACCCGCAAGCAGCGCATCTGCTACACCTCAGGCAACTGAGACTGCTACCTCGGTAGCAACCGAGCAGGCAGCACCCGCTATTCCTAGCACTTCGGCACCTGCAGCGCCTGTAGCATCCGCTGCTACTCAGGCACCCGTTGCCAAAGCTGCTACCCAGTCCAAGCCTGCAGCTCACAAGTCTCAGCAGAACAGCGCTCCTACTTTGAGCGTTGCAACCAACAGCGCCAAGCGTAATGCTGTTGTTGCCGCTGCAAAGCAGGCTGCATCTGTAAACGCTCAGACTGACTGCACCGCATTGGTATCTAACTCATTGGCAGCTATTGGAGTAAACTTCCACGGCTGGCCCGCAGATTACCAGAGCCTCGGCACCATCGTGAGCCAGTCTCAGGCACAGCCTGGCGACATCATTTACTACCAGTCCAACGGTTTCGGCTCCTCACACGTTGCACTGTATATCGGTAACGGCCAGGCAGTGCACGGCGGTTGGAACGGTATGGGCACCTCAGTATTCTCCGTGAACCTGCCTACTGGCTCAGCACCCATCTTCATCTCACCTAGCGCGTACAACGGCTAAATAGATTTCTTCCCGCATAGCGGGCGAGGGCGTCACCAACCGGTGGCGCCCTTTTTGTTTGCTCTAGATCTTGTAGGAGCGAAATTGAGGCGCTGTGAAGCGGTTCCAACAAAAGTACACCGTTGCAGTAAAAATACATGTTTAAGGTTGCATTTTTGCCGCAACGGTGTACTTTCTAGTGTCTCGCTAAGGTTGGTTTACCATTTTTGCATCTGCGGGGGACGTCGCCCCGTCAGAAAGTAGTTTCACTGTGGCGGAAATATCTTTAATTGCTTTACATGTAATGTATTTTTAGAGAGGTTTATGACGTTTCATTACTGAAATCTCGCTCGTACTGCTTTCAGCAATTAAAAGAGGGTCCAAAACAGAAAGCAGGGTATAGTCTCGTTTTCTAAAGATATTTTCTCCACTCGAAAGCGAGCAAACATCCGTGTCAGGATTTACCACCACTGCAATTCACTCTATCGAAGACGTAGAGAAGAACGCTATTGTTCCTCCCATCTACCTTGCCTCGACTTTCACCCAGCCGACCGACGGCACCGAGGGAGAATTCGAATACCAGCGTGGAGGTAACCCCACTCGTACTCAGGTAGAGAAGACCCTAGCGAACATTGAGGTAGTGCAGAACCACCCTGCCGTAGAAAAGGTACTCTTCGCTGGCTCTTACAATGAGAGCGACGCCGAAATTCAGGCACGCCAGGCAAAAGGTATTGGCGCACTCTTCTCCTTCACACTCAAAGAAGGCAAAAACATCAAAGCATTCTTGGACTCGCTCACGGTTTTCGGGTTTGCCGTGAGCCTGGGCGGCATTGAATCTCTGGTTTGCCTGCCTGCCACCATGACTCAGGGCGCTTACGCTCCAGAGCACCTGGAAGAATTTGCTGTTGAAAAGGGTCTTATCCGTGTTGCCGTAGGTATCGAAGATATTGCTGACTTGGAAAAAGACATCACGACCGCTCTAGACGCCGCCTAACCGTAAGATATAGATCTAGCTACTTTTTAGAAGAAAGACATCACCATGAATAACACCTCTATCACCCGTCGATCCGCTATCGCGCTTACCGGCGCTGTGAGCTTGGCAGGTTTCCTCGCTGCGTGCTCGTCGTCGTCCTCTTCATCCCAGGACAACGCTGATAAGCTGCAGAAAATTAAAGACGCCGGCAAGATTCGCATCGGCATGGAGGGAACCTTCAAGCCGTGGGGTTTCCATGACGACTCGGGCAAGCTCGTGGGCATGGAGAAGGAAATTGGCGATTTCATTGCTAAGGACCTGGGCGTAGAAGCAGAATATATTGAAACTCAGTGGGATTCGCTGATTGCCGGTGTGGATGCTGATCGCTACGACATCGTCATTAACAACGTGGCGCCCACGGATGAGCGCAAGCAGAAGTACGATTTCTCGATAACTTATGTAGCTTCTGAAGGCAAGGTGGGCGTACTGGATTCGTCCGATCTAAAGAAGGTATCTGATATCAACGGTAAGACTGCCGCTGCTTCTGAAACCTCGAACTTCCGTACCCTGCTGGAAGAGAACGGTGCAACCATCGTGACCGTTACGGGTTTTGATGAGGCAATCGAGCAGGTTCTCTCGGGTCGTGTAGATTGCTGCGGTAACGACGCTGTGACCTTCCAGGCTTACAAACAGGAGCACCCCGACGCTAAGATTCGCCTTCTCGAAGGTGAACTGGGTGAGGCATCTGAGGCTGCTATCTTGATGCCTAAGGGCGCAGAATCGCTGAAGCAGGCCATTGATGATTCGTTGAAGAAGCATATAGATAACGGTGATTTGAAGGCTATCTACACCAAGTATGTTGGCTTTGACCTCACTCCTAAGGCATAAAGCTAGATAGGTTTTTCGAAAAGATGGATCGTTATCTTAGCCTGTGGGCTGAGTCGTTGCCGCAACTTCTGATGGCAACTCTGAAAATCACTATTCCACTCTCAATCATTGCTTTTATTCTTTCGATTGTGATTGGCATTGTGGCGCAGGGGTTGCGTTCGAGTAGGTTCAAACCTCTTCAATGGGTTTCGAATATCTATGTGTGGCTGTTCCGTGGAACGCCGCTGCTGGTGCAGTTGTTCTTGATTTTTTACGGGTTGCCTAAGCTAGGAATCACTCTCGATGGTTGGACGGCGGCGATTGTTGCGCTCTCGCTCAATACCGGTGCGTATGTGGCTGAGACTTTCCGTGCTGCGGTTGCCTCGATTCCTCGAGGGCAGTTTGAGGCTGCACAGACTTTGAACTTCACCAAGTTGCAGACGTTGCGCCACGTGGTGGTACCTCAGGCAGTGCGTATTGCGCTACCTCCTTTGGGTAATGATTTGATTGACTTGGTCAAAGGCACCTCGTTGGTTTCCACTATTTCGCTCATTGACCTCTTCCAGGCGGGCAAGCAGATTGCTGCGCGAACTTTCGAGCCTTTGGCGATGTATGCAGAGGTTGCCGCCGTCTACCTGGTGATTTTCACTGTGCTTTCGATTCTTCAGAGCTACCTGGAAAAACGAAGCAATCAATACATGAGGAGTGTTCATGCTTAGCATTGAAGGCCTTTCCAAAAGCTTCGGCAACCAGCACATTCTGAAGGATATTAATCTTCAGTTGAACGACGGCGAGACGACGGTCATCTTGGGTCCGTCTGGCTCGGGCAAATCTACTCTGTTGCGTTGTCTCAATCTGTTAGAAACTCCCGAGCAGGGTACTCTGACGATTGAGGGCGACCGTTTGCAGTTCGGCGGGAAGCTGTCAGATGCTCAGGTGCGTACCATGCGTCAGCATTCGGCAATGGTGTTTCAGCAGTTCAATCTGTTTCCCAACTACACTGCATTGCAGAACGTGGCGTTGGCGCCTACCTTGAACGGGAAGCTGTCAAAGAGCGAGTCCCAGCAACTTGCACGGGACTTGCTGGTGAAGGTGGGTTTGGAGCACCGCATTGATTCTTACCCTGATTTGCTCTCCGGTGGTCAGCAACAACGCGTAGCTATCGCACGGGCATTGGCAGTGAGCCCCGATTATCTGTTGTTTGACGAGCCGACTTCTGCGTTGGATCCAGAGCTTGAGGCAGAGGTTATCCGAGTGCTCATTGATTTGGCGCGGGAGAACCGGTCGCTGGTCGTGGTGACTCATAATATGGCGTTTGCTCAGAAAGTCGCCAACAAGATTATTTTCTTGGATGAGGGAAGAGTGGCTTTTGACGGTCCAGCCGGCGATTTCTTCGCTTCTGATCAGCCGCGCATCCGGCAGTTCCTCAACATCTTTGATGTCGTAAGTAGTGCCTCTTAGGTCAGGTTCAAGGCGCCACCGCAAGGTGGCGTCTTTTGTTTTTAACGCATCTTTTAGCAGTAGACCCTGGGTAAGAGTGCAGAGAAGCGGAGGAGCAATCTGGGAAACTATCCAAATTTTAAGTGATATACATCTTTTAAGTCCTTGATATGGCTCACTAAAACTACACTCAACCCCTATAAACACTGAGTTTCTACCAGTTGTCTGCGTTATCGTTTGTAAGTCACGCAAAAAGAAAGTTTACTTATGGCTACTGTTGAGCAAATCCACAACAACTTTCCTCTGTTGAAAGAGGACGACATTCATGTTGTCGACTCGCAAGAGATGAAAAAGGCTCTCCGAGCAACCATTCTGGGAAATTTCATGGAATGGTTTGACGTCGGTGTGTATGCCTATCTCTCTGCCTCTATCACCGCAGTTTTCTTTCCCTTTGGCGATCCCTGGGCCAAGCTCGCTTTCTTCGGCGCGCTTGCTGCAACTTTCATCGTGCGCCCCATCGGCGGCCTTGTTCTTGGCCCCCTCGGCGATAAGCTAGGGCGAAAGAAAATCCTAGCTTTCACTATCATCATGATGTCTTTTGGCACCTTCTTGATTGGCTGCATTCCCGGTTATAGCACCTGGGGCATGGCAGCGCCCATAACGCTTATTCTGCTGAAATTCGTGCAGGGCTTCTCTACCGGCGGCGAATATGCTGGTGCTGCAACCTTTATCGCCGAGTACGCTCCAGACCGTAAGCGCGGCTTTTGGGCATCCTTCTTGGATATGGGTTCCTACATTGGTTTCGCTACTGCGGCAGCGTTAGCTACCGTTATTGAACTCATGCTTACTCCCGAACAGATGCTCGCGTTCGGCTGGCGTATCTGTTTCTGGGTTGCGCTGCCTCTTGGCCTTATCGGTATGTACATGCGCTCGCACATCAACGAGTCAGCAGCTTTTGAAGCTGAAATGGATAGCGATAATAATGACGAAGGTCGTTCCGTATGGGACTCTTTCAAGAGCATCTTCAAGGGTTTTTGGCCTCAGCTTCTTATTGGTTCAGCTCTAGTGATGTGCGCTCAGGTGATTGGTTATGCACTGACCACCTTCATGCCCACTTACCTCACTGATTCGCTGGGTTACGATACTCTTCACGGTAATGCTTTGCTCATTCCCGTTTTGCTCATCGTTGCGTTTGCTCTTCCAGTTTTTGGTTGGATTTCAGATAAGACTGGACGTAAGCCTGTGATGATTACCGGTGCTATTTTAGGTATTCTTCTGGCCGTGCCGTCTTTCTGGCTCATGATGCGTGGAACCGCAGTCGCAACCTTCCTGGGTTTGATGCTCATGGGTATTTTGCTCATGTTCCAGGCTGCGATTCAGCCCTCCACTTTGCCCTCGTTGTTCCCCACCGCTAGTCGTTACACTGCAATGGGCGTTATGTTCAACATCGCTGTGGCTCTTCTAGGATCGACGACAGGTTCGGTTGTTACCGTTCTGGAATCTTGGTGGAATACAGAGTACGCAGGTGCTTACTACATTATGATTGCCTGCGCGGTTGGTTTGGTAGGCATGTTCTTCCTCAAGGAGACCGCTGGCCGTAACTTGCTGGGTTCTATGCCTGCGGTTGAAACCGAAGAAGAAGCAGCCGAATTGGTTGAAACTCAGTTGGAAAACGAAAATCTGGATACTTCAACCATGCCTATTCCTCAGGTTCGTATTGACCGTGCGGAGAAAATCCTCGAAAAAGAGGGCGGCATCTCGACGGACGCCGCAGCTTCAGTAGCTAGCGAGTAGTATCGCTTATTCATAAAGTAATGGAGCCGGACGCTCGGAACAGCCATCGGCAAGCAAACCCTCTCGCTTGGATTCGCTAGCGCTCATTGAAGCGATTCACGCCAGACCCAGCCAGCTTGCCTCATGCTGTTCCGAGCGTCCTCTCTACTTTATGAATAAGCTTTAGTGCCTAGTTCTTGAATTCCTGGAACATCTCCAGGGCTAGGGGAGCGCCGGTGATAGAACCCAAATTGCCATCCTCCACCACAAGAGCCACAGCAATATCTTCGTGAACTGCCATGACCCAGGAGTGGGTTTTAGGCGGGTTGTCGTTGCCGTATTCGGCAGTTCCCGTTTTACCCACGGCGGTATCGGGAGTGAGTTCTTTGAGGTTTTGTAGTCCGCCTTCGGCAACGACGCCGCGCATCAGGGTTTTGAGTTGTTTAGATTCGTCTTGGGTGAGTGAGGTGTTAGAAACTTTTGTTTCGCCTAACTGCTGCTCTTTCACCAGAACAGGTTTGACCACTTCGCCTTTATACGCGCTGGCTGCCACGATTGCCATGGCAATCGGTGAAACCAAGATTTTTCCCTGACCAATCATGGATGCGGCGTGCTCTACTTCGCTGGCATCGGTGGGCACCGTGCCAAAGAATGCCGGTACGCCGAGGTCAGCTTCTATACCGATACCTAAAGCAGCGGCGGCGTCGTGCAAATCTGCCTGCGTCACCTTATCGCGTTCGTTGATAAAAGCGGTATTGCTCGACTGCGCCACCGCTACAGCCAGAGTTTGCTCGCCCAGAGCATCTGCGGGGTAGGTGGAAGCGTTCTTGAAGGTTTGACCGTCTACGGTAACCGATTCCGAACAGTTGACAATGGAGTCGGTCTTCATGCCCTTGCGAAGCAGGCTGAGTGAGGTAGGAATCTTGAAGGTAGATCCGGGAGCGTACTGGGACATTAGAGCGGTAGAGAACCCCTCAGAAGCCTTACCGTTGGCAGCAACCAGGATTTCACCGGTGGATACCCTCATAGCCACAATAGCGCTGGGGGAATCTTGATCTTCAAGAATCTTTACCGCTTGAGATTGCGCTGCAGAATCGAGGGTGATGTTGAGGTTCTTGCCGTTAGAGACATCCACCTGGTGGAGAGGGTTATCTCGATTAATGAATTGTTCTGGATCTACAGAACCATCATCTTTGATTTGAACGCTGTAGATTGAGTAGCCATCGGTGCCTCGCAAATGCTCATCAAACCGTTCGGACAGACCGCCGTGACCGGTCATCTGCCCTGAAACAAGCTTTCCTTCAGATTTTTCGATGTCGTCGGATGTCGCAGGGCTCACCGTGCCCAGAATATCCGGGGCAAAATCGGCGCTGGGTGCCAGCGAGCGGGTACTTTCTGTGCTGAAAAACCCCTCAATTTTCTCGATGTCGCTTTGATTAATCTTATTGAAAGCCTCTTGGCGTAATACGATAGCCTCAACAAACTGGCTTTCGCCAGCATTTTTTACCTGTTTCGCAAAAGCATCTGCGTCAATATCTACGAGTTCCGCCAGGGCTCGTGCAGATTTCTGCTGTGCTTCATTTCCAGAGACTTTAGTCTTGTCGATGCCTACCTGCACCACGGGGCGAGAGGTGACAATCGCGGCGTCGTCCTGCCCTAGAATCTCACCTCGGGAGGCGGATTTTGATTCGAGAAGCAACCCTGCGGATTCCTCCACATCGGGGTGGATGACGGTGGGCGACCACTGCGGGGTCATATTCTCGCCTTCAGCGGTAAAGGTAACCGAGGAATCGTATTCCCAGGGCTGAGGAGAACCGGGAATCTTCCATGCCCAGTGGAGCTTGGCTCTGGGAGAGTCGCCCCCTTGATTGACTTCAGCCACGGACACGGTGGGTTCTGCCCCGGTCATATTGTAAGACGCATGTTCCAGCGACTTCTGTGCCTGGGCAGCATCCCGGTTGGCAAACTGGATTCCTGAAATGTCCAGATTAGTCAGCGCAGAAGCAAGGTTCTGGGCACTTTCTTGGAGGTGAGAATCTGAAGAACAAGCAGAGAGCGCAAGCGCCAGAGAGGTTGCTGCAGACCCTAGAAAGAGGTGACGGCGAGAAAATGTGGTCATGTTTTATCAATTCAAAAAGTCAGCACAAGCTGAAACGTTAGGTAAAACTTAGTCTACCTAACTTAGCGCTGAGAGTGGCTTTGTTTCTGGCGCTTCTTTTGGCGACGGATTAGCTTAATAATTACCCAAATGATTAGGGCGGCAATAACGATTTTGATAACGGTGGAGAACTGTCCGATCACATCGGCGACCTGGCTCCAATTCTCACCCAGAATAAAGCCCAGGTAGATGAGGAGCGCGTTCCATACGGCAGAACCCAACAAAGTAAAGAGCCCGAAGGACAGGACGTTCATGCGGTCAATGCCCGCAGGAATTGAAATCAGGGAGCGCACACCGGGAATGAGACGACCAAAAAGAATGGAAAGTTTGCCGTATTTATCGAACCAGTGCAGGGACTTATCAACGTCCTCTACCTCCACTAGCCACATCCAATCCGCAATGCGGCGGAGACGGTTAGCACCAATGACTGCGCCTAACCAGTAAAGAAGGTACGCACCGACTACTGATCCT
Organism: Rothia amarae; assembly: GCF_042677725.1. Lineage (NCBI taxonomy): Bacteria > Bacillati > Actinomycetota > Actinomycetes > Micrococcales > Micrococcaceae > Rothia > Rothia amarae. The sequence continues at coordinate 20,799 of NZ_JBHUCN010000011.1, read as the reverse complement.
GCTGTAGCCCACAGGAACGCCGCGATGAGATTCATATTGCCTTGGGATGCCGTAAAACCTGCAAGCGGAAGAACAACCTCGGAAGGGATTGGGGGAAACACGTTCTCCAAGAAAACTGCTACACCCACGCCGGGGGCTCCTAGAATCTCCATGAGGTGGATAATCCAGTTGATAATCGAATCGAACATTGTTTCCTTTCCCGCATGGCTGCGGCAGTGTAGATAAAATAACAGCGCAGATAAATATGGGTTCAAATTGATGGTTCAAGTTGTATAGCCAAAAGAGCTAAATACCTGGAACTTTACCTAAAACCACTGAGAAAGAGCTGGGAATATCCTAATCTAAACCGATATGCGAGAACTGTTTGCGCGTCATGGTCGCCGTGCGGGCGTCCAAACGGGTGTCTGTGCCGTTTTCGGTGGGGCGACCCTGAGTGCCCTTTTCTTCACACCGGATGTCACTAAACCCAAGCTTGATAGCAACCCGCTCGGAAGCGGCGTTGCCGGCAATCGCTGTCCAGGTCACTTCGTCGAGCCCCATACCCAGCGGGTCAAAAGCAAAACCTAAGACGACGCGCGCGGCATCGGTGAGCAAACCCTGACCCCGTAGTACAGGCGCAAGCCAAAAACCTATCTCCGCTGAGGTGTCAGTCAGGTTGTAGAGGCTGACGATACCAGCAAAAGTACCCGAAAGATCGATTCCCCAGATGAGCTCATTGCCATTATCGGCAGCGTCGTGACTGAATTCGATGTAGTTTCTTGCGGTTTCTTCGGAATAATTCAGGGGAACACCCATGCACCAGCGTAAAATTTCGGAATCTTGGCAGGCGGAAGTGAGCTCTGGAATATCAGCTTCGCGCAAAGGGCGTAGCGTAAAGCGTTCTGCAATGAGCTCGGGAACTGGCATGGCTACTTTCCGAACTCGCCCTCCAACACAATGCGAAATCCGGGGTGTAACAGGCACGCAGCGGAGACAAGTTCTTCTTCAGAATAAGAAAAACGTTCAATACGAAGACAGGGCTCAGTCGAGTCAATTTTTAGTATCTCGTGCTGATCCTTGTTAGGAAGAATAGCATCAATCTTGTGAATGCCATGAGTGACTGATATGAGGGAATTGAGGTAGGAAGCGGGGGGGAGGTTCTCGAAATTTTGTTCCAGGTAATGAGGCGCGATGCGGTCGTTGACGAAGCGTTCTTCAATTTGAAAAGGTACGCCGTCATCGAAATGCACAATCACCGAATGGAAAGCGGTCTCTCCCATTTCCGGCGGAATCTGCCCTGAATCCCAGAATTCATGGTCATCTTCCTTAGTAATTTTCTCTAGTTTGAGGAGCTTTTGAGAATGGGAATGCCCGCGCTGTTTAATCTCATCGGCGATATTGTGGACGCTTATGAAGTCACCGGGAAATTTTTCTTCGGCGACGAACGTGCCAATACCGCGGGTGCGTTTGAGCAGACCTTCGTTACTGAGCTCACGCATGGCCCGGTTGACGGTCATACGAGAAATTCCCAGAGCGTTGACGAACTCATTTTCTGAAGGGATGGGATCGCCCGCCTTGAGATCTCCGGATTCAAGCTGCGAGGTAATCATTAACTGGATACGCCGGTACGCCGGCATTTTGGCGGGAGTATTGGCGTAGAGCTTTTTGACTTCGTCGATAATCATCTGGATCCCCTCATAATTAGCTCCGGCGGCTACTTTCCAACATGCTGCCAGTTTTACTCGTGTACACAGGATTAGATGCCGAGCGTAGATAAGTCTGCAGACGACCGTAAAGTAATTTTAGGGTAGGGCAACCAGCAATCCCATATTTTTAAATTTGAATTTAATTTACCTTTTGGAATGCCGTCTTATCAAATAACACTGTTGGTAAGTGATGAAGATATCTCTATAAGTTCGCTACATCCTAGATGTGCACATTCTTAGTCTATGGGAG
>NZ_JBHUCN010000011.1:0-18777 GCF_042677725.1 Rothia amarae | reverse complement strand
CAGCTAGTTTTATCTTCCCCAAGATACTAACTGCGCTGGCATTCGAACGTGTGAGCTACAAGAGCGCGATTTTTTCCCCAAAAAATCGTTCTTTATAAAGACTGTCTCAGCAAAAGTTTGCTGTTGCCTCTTGGGTGCGAACCTTTGGCTAGTCTGTTCTCTCGGCTTTCACCGTTCGATCCCATTGCTGGGTGTCTCACCCTTGCGGGCTGACTTCTAGAACTATACAGAAAGTAATTCGACAGCCGCTATGACCTATAAGTATGAGTGCCCTCATCCGATGGGCGGAGACAGGGGATTCTGGCGTATTTATGCATCAGTCTGTGGGAGAGGTGTCGTGAAATTTCCCCCTCAAAGGCACTTTACGGAGAAAATATTTTTTAAAAAAAATTGTGGCTGACTTGGGTAAGGGGTTGCTGTGGCATTGAAAATGTAAGCCACCCCTATTTTATTCGACATTCCGAACATCATTTGTTGGGTCATGATGGGGACCAAAAAATTTTTTAGAAAATTTTTCTCACGATTCCCGGGCTCTGCTTGCGGATAGGAAAACTTTGCGAATCAAGCACTTTCTCATGGAGAAGGTTATTTCGGCGGTGGAATAAGAGGTTGGCATGCGGAGATAGAATAAATTCCCAGGTTTTTCGGGAGTGTCGAAAAGTGAGCTTGAGCATAGATCTGTATCACGCTTTGTCCCCCAAAAACGAAAGAATAAATAGTATTTCCCCTTGTGGGGAAAAAATTGCATCACTTTGGAGTAAACCGACAAAAGTACCCGTAGTTGTATAACCCTGAGAAATGACTAGTGTGTAATCCCAATGTCCTACGGGGGAAACATAGGACGTAAAAAAATTATTAGAACTGATCTAGGGGATTTATGTCTATTTCTCAACACGAGAACTCCTTTGGCGTTTTTAACCGCCGAAATGCTCTGCAACTTACCGGTGCAGGAGCTGTGCTGGGTGCAGCGTCGCTTGCCGGTGGAACTACAACCGCTCAGGCGGCTGAGCCCGTTTCTGCAACATTGGTTGACCAATTTCTTGCTCAGCCCCAATTCGTTATTGCACACCGTGGTGCCGGTGACGTAAATCCCGAGCACACCGCTTACGCTTACCAGCAGGCGATTATTCGTGGCGCGCGCGCCGTCGAGATTTCTGTACGCACCACGCTAGATGGCGAGCTCGTGTGCATGCACGATAACGCACTGCGCCGCACAACCACCCTGTCTGAAGGGTATGTATCGTCGTCCTACCTTGCTGATTTGAAACAGGCAATGGTAGATATGCGCCCCTTCCTTGGTTCGGGCAAACCTCTGCGCAATATCAATACTCTGGCAGAAGCGCTGGACGTTATTGCCGCAACCCCCGCTGGCGGAGCTTTCAACTCGGTAGGTGCGAATGCAATACTTTTCGTCGAGGCAAAAGACGCCGGCGCTCAGGCACAGCTTCTCCAGGTGCTGGAGGCTCGTGGCCTGAAGAATCAGGTTGTTATCAAGATGTACCGCAACGGTGCAGGTGGATTTGACCCCGAAGCTGGCTTTGTAAAAATCGCCAAAAATGCGGGCTTCCGCACCTGGTGCTACTTTGATGCTGGGGATTCACTGGCGAACATCACCACTTTGGTGAAGTCACCCTATGTGGACCTCGCGGGTGTGCCCTTCTTTGAGACTGTTACCGGTCGCGCTGCAACTTCCATGAGCGACTGGAAGATTACCAGCATTGTTGCACTGGGTAAGCCCGTTATTGTCTGGGAAGTGCACCGCCGGTCTGTACGAGATTATTTCGCCACTCTCGGCGTGCGCGGCTTTATGTCCCCTAACCCCTACTGGCTTTCAGGTGGCGGAACTAGCCCCGATTTGTTCTTGGATCAAGCGCGCCGTTTGGACGGTATGCTCCCGGCAGGTCAGCAGGACGTCAGTAACATGCCCGTGTGGGAAAATAACTCGCTGATCCATCGCGAGATTTACGACGAGTCTATGCTCTTGGGCCCCATTTCTCACCGCGTGGAAACCTCCGGTGGTAACTGGGTGATGTACTTTGACATGAAGTGGGAAGGTCGTCTGCCTAACACTGACTGGCAGTACGGATATATGGCATTTGGTCGCGCTGATGACTCGCCGTTTGGTATTGGTGGAAAGTTTGATATCACCAACCCCAACGGCGGCGGCTACATTTTGGCAGTGCGCCCGCACGCTTCTGTGGTTGATGAGAAGGGTGTTTACCGCCAGGGTGACCTTGTGCAGTTGCTGCGCGTCGATGCCGGTAGTGCTACGCTCACGCCTTTGGCAACCGTGGTCCCCAAGACGAAAATTGTGGCAGACCAGAATATTACTTGCAAGTTGATTGTTCGCCCCGGCACTATCACTTTTGAAGCAGGCGGAACTCGCTCACAGCCTGTGGCTGATGCTACTTACCGTGGGCCTCACGTACACTTCGGTCGCTACCACGGTAACGACGTCGGTGGTGGTTTGGCGTTGAGCAACGTGGTGACCTATAAAATCTAAGAATGCATATATTTACTAAAAAATGAATAAAATGCTCTGACAAGGGGAATGAGTTTTAGACTCATTCCCCTTGTTGTTTATTGCAATTATAGTGGCTGGAAACACAAAAGAGGTTTTCGGCAACGGGTTTTAGCCGTCGGGGCATGTCAGGAGGGGGAGGCACTTTTTCATCATCTCGGAGTGCTTTCCTCCGGCTAAATTAAGCGAAAAATAGGCTCATGACGCTGGTACAGTTGAAGATACGCGAACGCATTAGTTCTGCCATTATTAGCAAAGTGAACCTCCACTGGGGGATTCAGTCCTCTTGATTAGATTGCGAACCCGATCAAGAAATAAAATACCCTCGAAGTATCGTAAATGATACTTCGAGGGTATTTTTATACATATTTGACGTGTGGCTAGCGCTTTCTAAATTTAGAAATATTTTTAAACCTGTCTCGTTTGCGATACTTTCGGATTTCCTCCGGTGTAAGAATCTGCAAATTCTCCGTCAGAGGCTGGCCGGGCGTCCATCCCTCATTCTCATCAAACACCACAGCGGTCCGACGAGAAATGAACTTGAGCTGTGGTCGCGGCACCTTCAAATTAACGGGTGCGGGGAGTTTCCAATTCTTACGACGAGCAATCAAACCAATTGCCAAGCACGAAACAATCGAAACCGCCATTGCTACGTTAGGGCGGCGGAAAACCTCGGTCAAAAGAGCGGTTTCCGTAGCCCCCACCAAAGCGACCGTGGCATACAGCGAGTTACCGCCCAAGATAGAAGGAATACGGTTCACCATAATATCGCGCAGGACGCCGCCGCCCACCGCCGTCGTCACGCCCAAGGCAATAGCAGGAATCCACTCTAAACCAGCGCCCAACGCCTTGATGGTTCCGGTGGCTACCCAGCATCCCATTCCTAGAAAGTCCACAATCACCAGAACGCGCGATGCCCACTGTGACCCCAAATCCAAGAGATAAGCCAGCGCAGAAGCAATAATCACACCTGCCCAATACGCAGAATCGGTGAGAGCAACGGGAAACCCAATACCCAGCAGAGTATCGCGAATCAAACCGCCGCCCATGCCAGAGAGCGCGGCTAAAAGAATAAAACCGACAACATCAAAGCGAAAAGCGCGGGCAACTGCACCGCCCAAGAGCCCGTTGGCAACAACTGCCGCGACGTCGACAATCCGAAACAGTAGGCTGGGATCCCAATCTTGCAACGGCTCACTCCTTGGCGCATAAATCTAAACGGGCGCACTCATCATATCGCTTGGTGTCTGATGGGCAAGAACGTATCGATCACACACAAGGGCTAATTCTAAAGAGCAACTGTTCAAGCGAGCCCGGTACAGCGGGGGAGCGAGTCTTAGGCTCGGGCGATGACTTTGAAGCGTACGTAGACTACGGGGGTGTCAGCGGTGATGCCCCGGTAGTCTTCGCCCATTGATGCGCGGAACTGTTCCGATTCCCAGAACTGGCGGTGCGCCGTCTGCCAATCGGAAATACTCTCGAATCCTTCGCCTTCGTCCAGCGCTTGTTGAAGGGTGATATCTCCAAAGGGGACGACGGTGACTTCCGTAGTCTCGGTAGCGCAGACTCGGTTGCCGTCGGAATCAAGAATCGCTTCTCGGTCCCCTACCGCTGGTAAAGGATCACCGTCCATTTCATATTGCTGAACCAGGGACGAGGTGCCGGTTTTCTCCCCGCTTAGGATGGCGGCTACCAACTTATCTCGCAGCGGACCGGGGAAGCTGTAGTGACCCTCTTCGAGAGACTCAAGGCTAATGTTTTCAGGCACGGTCCATCCAATCTCCCGATTTAATCATCGGATATAGTTCTGCTAATTCAGCTTGATGCGCGACCGGCGGGATATATACCCATGCCAGTTCGCGCTTGCCTGAGGCAGTAGTGACTTCGCGCTGAAGGCGGTTGTAAAGGTTTCGATCATCTACGAGGTGTTCAGTCGAACAACCTTCTAACTCGTCCAAAACGGCAGAAACCCGTTCCCAATCTGTGCCATCAACATGAACGAGCGCGCCACGCACCGCCCCGACGTCGTCCAAGGTACCGAGGACTTCTGGCGAATCAAGTAAATAGGGGAATCGACCGTTATCGACGAGCACGGCGCCTTCCAGGGTGGCCGGTTCCTGCCGCTCATCTTTGCCAGCTAGCAAAAAATGGTTGGAACCTCCCACACGCAGAGTTCCGTACACAAAAACCGGTAAATGTTCAGGTATAAAACTTGAAGGGCGGGCGCTGGAAAAATTTCTGGCGTCTAATGTTTCTCCCACTTATTCACCGAGTGTCTGGTCTTGTCCGTTGACGTCTGCCCCGCGTTGAGAGGGCACCAAAACGGTGATATTTCCCGGGCCAGGCTTAGTTTTACCTGTTTGGCCAGCGGGAATCTCTGCAAATACATCTGCAATCACGGATTCGAGGACGGCGCCGGCGGGCACTGTGAGGTCACCGAGCAGAATAGAGCGAGAAACTTTCGCGCCCGCCTCAATGGTCACTCCGGGGCCGATGATGCTCCCGCTGACATCTCCGTGAATATGGCAGCCGTGGGCAATCATTGAATGGCTCACATGGGAATCCTGGTAAAAGCGAGCCGGCGCAAGGGGCTCATGATGGGTAATAACTGCCCAGCCAGGGTCGTCCAGATTCAAACCCTTGCCCTCCAGCAATTCCATATGTGCTTTGTAGTAGGCATCAATGGTCCCGATATCTCGCCAGTAGCCGGTATGACGGAACTCGTGTACTTTCTTGTTTTTCACAAAGTAGGGCAGAATCGTCTCGCCGTAATCCCCTAGAGAGGCGCCCTTAGGTTCATCGTGGTCTTCATATTCGTCGAGTTCTTTTACCAGATGGTCCACTGCTTTGCTGAGCGCCTCTACCTTGAAGATAAAGATTTCAGTGGCAACCAGGTTGCCCTGAGGATTCTCGGGTTTGTAATCGTAGCCGGTAACTTTCTGATTCTTTCCTGTTTGCACGACGCCGAAACGTGATGGATCTTCATCCGTTTCAGTCGTGATAATGGTGAGGTCTGAACCCAGCCGTTCGTGCTGTTCCAGGGCAAGCCGGAAGTCCATCTGGTAGAGATGGTCTGCGCTGAGAACCACCACGGTATCTGCCCTAAATGATTGGAGGAGCGGAACTTGCTGGTAGAGCGCGTGCCCGTTTCCTTCTGCGAAACCATCCGCTGCGCGGCCTTCGGCAGGCGAAAGAATTTGTAAGCCGTGGCGGGTGCCGTCTAAATCCCAGGGTCGGCCACCGGCGAGATGCTTATTGAGGGTAAACGGGCGATACTGTTCAGCTATCCATACGTCGCGAATTCGTGAATGAGCCAAGTTGGAGAGCACCACGTCAATAATCTGGTAACCCCCGCCAAAAGGCACCGAGGGTTTGGACCGCGCGTCCGTCAGCGGAGATAGTCTGCTACCTTTCCCGCCGGCGAGAATGAGAGCGACGGTCGCCGGGGAATGGGTGGTGGGAAACGGATCGGACATGGGTACCTCGTTTGCCGTGTTCAGTTTGCGGGGCGTCTCGTCGAGTCGGAACTTTTCGTATCGTTCCAGCCTACCGTCAAGAGGCGAAGGGAAACAGGCGACAAAATTAAGTGCTAGTCAAAATAGCGTTCTGGGGTGCAGTTTTACACCTCATAACGCCACTTTTGCGATCAGTTAAGAAACTTGGTGAAGACTAGCTAGGATAAGAAAAACTACGACGGGAGGATTCGATGTTGAAGTATTTTAACAACAGAATACCTAGTGAAACGCAACTTATGTCGCTCTACGAATCAGCGGGTTGGAGTTCATACACGGCTCATCCTGAGCGAATGGTGCCAATGGTTAAGGCAAGCTGGCTCGTGTTAACTGCTTATGAGAACGACGATCTGGTTGGTTTGGTACGTCTTGTTGGGGATGGGTTAACAATTGCCTATATCCAGGACCTTTTAGTGAAACCGACTTTTCAACGCAAAGGTATCGCTTCTGAATTGATGAATAGAGTCGCGCAGGAAGTAAGGGGAATCCGTCAAGTCTTTATAACCACAGATGCTACTTCGAGCAACCAGCATGTTATCGATTTTTACGCAAGTTGCGGTTTTCGTCCTGTTGAAGATGTGGAATGCGTAACGCTGGCCCGGCGACAAAATTAAGTGCTAGTCAAAATAGCGTTCTGGGGTGCAGTTTTACACCTCATAACGCCACTTTTGCGATCAGTTAAGAATCACCCGGTCGAGCCGCCCCGCCCCACCCCAGACGTCTTACAGCAGCGATGACGACAACCGGCAAATGTTCTCTAAAATCTTCACACGGTTAGGGCGGTTGACCCATTCGTCATAGCGCAACGTCTTGCACCGGGAAATATAGGTATCCGAAACGTCGTCTAGTTCGCGCACCATTTTCTTATTCACAATGAACGTGGAAACTTCCAGGTTCAACGCAAACGAACGCGGATCCATATTTGAAGAACCGATGAAGGTGTAGCAGTCGTCAATAATCATGTACTTTGAGTGCAACACGGTGGGGCCGGGGTATTGGCGAATCTTCACGCCATCTTTGAGCAGTTCTTCGTAGTAGGATCGTTGCGCCATATTGGGCAGGAACTGGTCGCCCTTCTCGCAGACAATAAGTTCGACGTCGATTCGCGAGAGCGCTGCACTGGTAAGCGCCTGCAACAATGTTGACTCGGGTACGAAGTAAGGGGAACAAATGACGATGCGTTCCTCAGCATTATTAATGAGGTAGTTGATGAGCCGCAGGTTATTTTCGGTTTCAAAACCGGGGCCAGAGGGCACAATCTGAGCTAGCTGACCGTCGTTAATAGTCTGAATATCCGAGTTGATTTCGCCCAGAGGTAGTTCTTTAGTTTCCGAATACCAGTCGGACATGAACACCGCGTTGAGCTCATCAACAATAGGACCCTTAGCGGAATATGTGAGATCCTTCCAGAGCAGACCCCTCTTTTCATTCTTCTTGAGGTCGTAGCAAGCATCAATCGCATTTTGCGAACCGGAATAAGCGATACGCCCGTCAATCACCAAAATCTTGCGGTGGTTACGCAGATCGGGACGTTGCCATTTTCCTCTAAAAATATTGATGGGAAGCATCAGGTGCCACTGAATATCTGATTTGTTCAGCATGCGGCGCAATCTCTTGTACGAGGGGTATTTGCGCGAACCAATCTGATCAATCAGCACGCGAACATTGACGCCGCGTTCCTGGGCGCGAAACAGTGCGTCCCACAGCGGAATCGAAGCACCAGAGTAGGCGGTGATGTAGAACTCGAAGTGAACGTAGTCGGTGGCTTTATCAATTTCCTCCGCCATGTGCAGCATAGCTTCATGGTTATCGGTGTGGAGCTGAAATTCGTTACCACCCACCATGGGGAGCGCACCCAGTCGGTAGTTGAGCCGGGCTGCCACTTTTGCTTCTTCGGGTAGCTCGACGTGCGTGCCCAGCACGGGGTTGACCTCGTCGTCGTCACCGTTGTCAAGGCGCTCGCGGATCATTTCGTTCATGACTCGCTGACGGACGCGGCGGTGCCGCGGCAGGTGGGAGGAGCCGAAGAAGAGGAAAGCGATGAACCCGATGTAGGGCACCAGGAAGATTGCCATGAGCCAGCCGAGGGCGACCACGGGTTTGCGGTTGTAGGGGAGCCAGCATAGGGCGATGATACGCACGGCAATGTCGATGACCAGTAGCGTAATACCCAGCCAAGTGGGGAGGTTGGTTAAATCCACCATGTTACTCATGAAGTTCACCTCTTTATTATAGCTGACTTGCTGAGATACTTATTTGAGATGTCTGCAGGTGAAGCGGAGGGTGATTTATGACCCAGTATGTAGTTGCAGTTGTGCAATTTTGCAGAACTGCATAAAGTAGAGGGGTGCAAAATTGTGAACCTACGCTTCGAGAGCGACGTCGGGAGCGGACGTGGAAAGCTATCCATGAGGCTGCCGTCGCGCTGGTAAAGAAAAACGGTCTGAAGCAAACAACTACCGATGAAATTGCTGAGCGTGCGGGTATTTCTTCGCGTACCTTTTTCAACTATTTTGCGACTAAAGAAGACGCCGTGTTAGGCCTGCGGGAACCGCAAATTACGCCTGCGATGATTCAGGCGGATCAGGCCCGGCAGCAAAGTTATGTGTTTGACCGAGTAGTGCACCTGCTTTTGGATGTGGTGGTGGAGTCAATCCCTGCCACTGAACACCGACGTTATCGAGAGCTGGGCAAGAAGTACCCCGAGTTCCGCACCCGTTTTAAGGTGTATTTGCTCAAGTGCGAACGTGTGGTGGAGGATTTTCTGCGCACGATTGATTGGCAGGATTTCGCTGCGAATAATCGTCGGGGGCCGTTTAGATTCTTGGAAGAAGGCGCCGAAGTCAACCAGGAGTACTGGGGTAAAGCGCGCGCGTCTGTAACCATTGCTTCTGCAATTTTGCGATATATGGATTTTTCGCAGGGGTTGCCCGAGGGGGAAGCCCGCGACCAGGTGGTGCGTGAGAGCGTGGATTTGTTTAGGGATTTGTTGCGCGAGGACTAAGTTTTCATACCTTGTGGGAGTCGGGGGCTTATACTCTGTGCGGGGTCTTCATAAGATAGTCAGTAGGTATAGAAATTTACGATTATCAATATTCCAAGGAGACTGCCGTGAAGATTTTGACCCCCACCAGCATCACATTGGATGAATCTAAGTTAGGGCTGACGGATGAGGACCAGCTCGTTTCTTATGACCCACAGGAGAATCTGGCTCCAGAGCACTATGACGCCGACGTCCTGATTGCCTGGGCTAATACTAACGAGCAGCTGAAAGATGCCGCCGCGCATCTTGATCAGGTGAAGTTGGTGCAGGCGTTGTTGGCTGGGCCGGATCAGGCGCGTGCTGCGGGGTTCCGGGAAGAGGCGATTATTGCTTCTGGTAGCGGTCTTCATTCACTGACCGTGGCTGAGCATGCTCTTGCGTTGACTTTGAATTTCATTCGTTTCTTGCCGGTCCTGGCAGAGGAACAGGATCGTTCTCATTGGGCTTCTGAGTTGGGTGGTGCGCAGGAGCTTCATCCTGAGGGCAAGGTGACCACTTTGCTCGATGCCAATGTGTTGATTTGGGGTTTTGGTTCTATTGGTAAGGAAACCGCCCGCCTGTTCAAAGCATTTGGTTCCCATGTAACCGGTGTGGCGCGTAGCGAGGGCAACCGAAATGGCTTCCCTGTTATTACCGAAGATCAGATGGGGGAGTATTTGCCAGAAACCGATGTTTTGGTGATGATTCTTCCGACGAGCGATAAAACGGAGCAGGTGCTCAACGCCGAGGTGTTGAAGCAGCTCCCTGCGCGCGCGTTCGTTATTAATGTGGGGCGCGGGAGCACCGTGAACGAGCCAGATTTGATGGAAGCTCTCAACGGGGGAAACCTCGCAGGGGTGGCGCTCGACGTCGTTTCTCAGGAGCCCTTGCCCGCCGAGCATCCTTTGTGGGGCACGAAGAATCTGGTAATTACCCCTCATGCTGCCGGCGGTCGACCGGTGGACGCCGAATCTCTGATTGCTCAGAATCTTGAAGCGCTTCGCGAAGATGTCGCGGGAGGGTACGGCGAGTACCGTAACAAGATGAATTAGTAGAATATTTTTTACCCACCGGTAATTCAATAATGGCTCTGTCCGCACTCGGCACAGAGCCATTTCTGTGTGTATTTTCAAGCTGACGAGGAAATATGTAGCAGAAATTTTAGACATGAAGAAGAGTGACGACGGGATGTTCACGGGATAAAACCGGTTTGGTATGTCTTACATATTGGTTATAAGATTTGACCAACCAGTTTCGAAGTGTCATGAGTCACAGCAGTGGCTCGGCTGAACCTGAAAAGGTAATCACACACATGCAAAAGTACACGAATACTTCGCGCTTGAAGGAGAAAGTACATGTTTAAGTACATCCTCAAACGCGCCCTGACCTACGTGGTCATGATTTTCTTGGTCACCAGCGCCGGCTACTTCCTCGCCGTCCAGACCATGAACCCTGCTCTCCTTGAGCAGGAAAAAATTCCGCGTCCTACACCGGAACAGATTCAGGCAAACTTTGCCTCACTGAAACTTGACCCACAGATGAGCGCCTGGGAACGCTACGTACAGTGGCTCAAGGACATTCTTTTCCACTTTGACTGGGGACGTTCGCCCAACGGCGCGTACATCAACAGTGAATTTGGCCAGCGTGTTTGGGTCTCTACCCGCCTTTTTGCCGCAGCTATTATTTTGTCGCTGATTATCGGTGTGGCTCTGGGTGTGTTTTCCGCGGCTCGCCAGTACAAAGCATCTGACCGTATCATTACCGGTTACTCCTACCTGGTTTACATCATCCCCGCACCTATTGCTTACTTCTTGGTGCAGCTGGGAGCGGTTGCTATTAACCAGGCGGCAGGGGACCGTATTTTCTTCGTGACAGGCATTTCGTCGCCGGGTGTTGAACCTGGCTGGCCGACCATCGTCGATATGGCGGCTCACTACCTGGTACCTACTTTCTGTATCACCATCATGTCCTGGGGCGGTTACCAGATTGCTCAGCGCCAGTACCTGCTCGATAGCGTTAATGCTGACTTCGTTCGTACTGCTCGCGCGAAAGGTCTAACCCGCAACCAGGCGATTACTCGCCACGCACTGCGCGTTTCCTTCATTCCCGTGGCGCAGTCTATCGCTTTTACCGTTCCCGCAATTTTCACCGGCGGTTTCTTCGCTGAGGCAATCTTCGCCTGGCCCGGAATCGGATTGTGGTCGCTTCAGGCGATTGGTGCGCAGGACGTCAATGCGGCAACTGCAACTCTTGCCTACGGTTCGGTGCTCTTCGCCGTATCAGCGATTTTGGCTGACATTGCAACTACCATTGTTGACCCCCGAGTGAGGATGAATTAATGACTGCTGCAGTTCCTCCAACAGATAATCTTCCTCGCGAGTCGCAAGATGTTCCCGAGTTGAAGGTGGATGACACTCCTGACTTCAAAGTCATCAATAAGTCCACGATCATTACCCGCCGGTTCTTCCGTAATAAGGCGGCGGCGTTTGGTCTGATTGTGTTCATTCTCGTAGGTCTTTTTGGGCTCTTTGGCGGCTTGTTGGCGCAGTGGGATACCAACACCATTGACCCCTTCTACATGGCCACTGGTCCCAGTGCAGCCCACTGGTTTGGTACTACCAGCGCTGGAACCGATCTGTATGCCCAGGCTGTTGAAGGTGTGCGCACCTCGATGGCAATTGGTCTCATTGTCGGTGGTTTGAGCGTTATCATCTCCGCCGTCTATGGCTGCATTATGGCGTATTTCGGGGGCAAGCTCGATAACGTCATGCTCTTCTTCCTAGAAACTCTCATGATGGCACCTCAGCTTCTGGTGATTGCAATTGTGATTAACGGTGCTGGCGGCCAGAAAATCCGCGAAGTTCTTCCCGGGTGGGTTATCCTCACCATCGTTTTGCTGATCTTCTCGTGGATGTATGACGCCCGTGTGATTCGTTCGATGGCGATGTCACTCATTCAGCGCGATTATGTGAAAGCCGCCCGCTACATGGGTGTTTCGCCTTTCAAAATCGTTTGGCGTCACCTGGTTCCAAACATCGGCTCCCTGCTGGTTTTGAACTTCACCCGCGGTATTACCTTGGCGATTCTTTCTGAGGTCGCATACACCTTCGTGGGTATTGGCGTGAAGTACCCCAACTACTCGCTTGGTTCACTGATTGCTCAGGCATCGAGCCAGATTAATACTCTGCCCTGGATGTTCTGGATTCCCATGATTCTGTTTTTCTTGCTCGTTGGCCCGCTGTCTTTGATGAACGACGGTTTGCGCGACGCATTTGACCCCACCTCACTGTCGGTGGGTAAGGCTAAGAAAGACAAGAAGGAGAAGGCAAAATAATGAGCGCTAATCCCGTTCTTTCGGTCAAAGACCTTAACGTTTCATTCAATACTGAAAACGGCGTGGTGCATGCGGTTCGCGGTATCAACTTTGATTTGCATGCCGGTAAGACGCTCGGCATCGTGGGTGAATCGGGCTCCGGTAAGTCGGTAGCTTCGATGGCGATTATGGGGCTTCATCCCACCACCGCCGATATCACCGGTTCTATTCAGTACAAGGGCAAGGAACTGCTTGGCCTGTCGGATAAAGAGATGTGTGAGCACCGCGGTAAAGATATCGCGATGATTTTCCAGGATCCGCTGAGCTCTCTGACCCCGGTGTACACCATTGGTGATCAGATTGGTGAGGTGCTGAAGGTTCACAACAAGGGCATGAGCAAGCAGGCGATTAAGGATCGTTCGGTAGAGCTGATGCGTTTGGTGGGTATTCCTGATCCTGCGAACCGTCTGAAGTCCTTCCCTCATGAGTTCTCTGGTGGTATGCGCCAGCGCGTGATGATTGCTATGGCTATCGCTAATGACCCCGCAGTTCTTATTGCGGACGAACCTACCACCGCTCTGGATGTAACCATTCAGGCTCAGGTTCTTGAGGTCATGGAAAAGGCGCAGGAAGAAACCGGCGCGGGCATTATTATGATTACCCACGACCTCGGCGTGGTAGCTGGTATGGCAGATGACATCATGGTCATGTACGCTGGTAAGCCTGTGGAAATTGCACGGGCTGAGGATATCTACACTCGCCCTGCGCACCCCTACACCATCGGTCTGCTGGGCGCGGTTCCGCGTGTTGACCGTGCGGATAAGGTTTCGCTGGTCCCTATCGACGGTACCCCGCCCAACCTCTTGAACGAGGTGCACGGGTGCTCGTTCCGCCCTCGTTGCCCTATCGCTAAGTCTGGCGGTCAGTGCTGCAAGGATGTGGCTGAAGAGCCTGCATTGCGCTTGATTGAGGGCGCTGGCGAAGGTCACTACGCTGCTGCAGATATTGCGGAGCAGCTTGTGGATGCTCGCCCCGAAGATCTTTACCCCGTACCCGAGGTTCCTGAATCTAAGTATGATTCGATTCCTCGTGAAGAGCGCCCCACGGTGCTTGAGGTGAAGAATCTGAAAAAGCATTTCCCCTTGCTCAAGGGGGCTTTGGTGAAGCGTCGTGTAGGTACCGTCAAGGCGGTCAACGGCGTCTCCTTCGATATTCGCGAAGGTGAGTGCTTCTCCATCGTGGGTGAATCTGGCTGTGGTAAAACCACCACGCTGCTAGAAATCATGGAGTTCAACAAAGAAACCGACGGCGACATCCTAGTGAACGGTTCTTCGGTCCATGATGGGCTGAAAGGCTCTGAGCTTCTGAAGATGCGCAAGAACCAGCAGATGGTGTTCCAGGACCCCACCGGTGCGCTTGACCCCCGATTTACCGTCTACGAAGTTCTTGCTGAACCCCTGGAAAACCAGGGTTGGAAGAAGAAGGACATTCAGAAACGCGTTATCGAACTGATGCGCACGGTGGGTCTGCAGCCGGACCATGTGAACCGCTTCCCCAATCAGTTCTCTGGTGGTCAGCGTCAGCGTATCGGTATTGCTCGTGCGCTCGCGGTTAACCCCAAGCTGGTGGCGTTGGATGAGCCGGTTTCAGCACTCGACGTTTCGGTTCAGGCAGGCGTTATTAACCTGTTGGAGAAGCTCCGTGCAGACCTAGGCTTGAGCTACCTCATGGTGGCGCACGACCTGGCTGTGGTTCGCCACGCCTCTGACCGTGTTGCAGTGATGTACCTGGGCCGCGTAGTGGAAATCGGACATGTGGATCAGGTGTTCGACAACCCGATTCACCCCTATACCCGTGCGTTGCTTTCGGCTATTCCGGTTCCTGATCCTGAGGTGGAATCATCTCGCGAGCGGATTATTCTGGAGGGTGATTTGCCGACGCCGTTGAACGCGCCCGATGGTTGCCCATTCAGCACGCGTTGCCCCATCTTCAAGCTATTGCCTGAGGAGAAGCAGAAGGTGTGCACCAGTGAGCATCCGGCGATGAGCCGCGAAGGCAACCTGGATCATGAGTATGCCTGCTACTTCCCCAATGAGGAGGTCGCTATCGTTTCTGCGACTAACCCTGAGGCGGTTGTTGGCGTATCTCAGGAGGAAACCCCCTGGGGCGATTCTGCGTTGGCTGCAGATTCGACCGCGGCAGATTCAAGTGCTGCGGGCGAAGGTTCGATTCGCGCCTAGTATGCCTGCTGGTGTTCCCACTAGCGGCTGTGTTGAGTTGCATGTAGGTTGTTCCTATTGACTGCTAGCAAGTACGGTGCGGGGTAGCCCCTCTTTGGAGGTGGCTACCCCGTTTTTTCTTTAACATAAAACGGCTTTTTTAATATTTCGCTTGCGATGTGGATCACATTTAGGGTTAGATATACCTCAAGCAATAAGACTTACCTCACTAAGTTCGATGGGGTGAGGCAGCCTGTTTCAGTCGTTCGCTTTGAGGCTGAGGCACTATCAAAAGCACAGTGTGCATGGACTAAAAGGACAATAGTATGCCCAGGAATTTTGTAGTCAATCGTCGTTCACTTCTGCTCGGCACCTCAGCTCTGAGCCTCACTGGCCTTCTCGCAGCCTGCGGCGGAGGCAATGGCGGTAACACCACCAGCGCAGAATCAGCATCGGCGCTCGGCGTGGGCGAGGATATTGCAAAACTGGTCAGCATTAACCCCAAGAAGCGTGAAGAGTTGAAAGAAGGCGGGGAGGTTAAAATCCCGCTGGCAGAAATTGGCCCTGATTTTAGTCCTTACAACAACAACGGTAACTCTGTAGAAACTCAAACCGCCGTTTCATCTTTTAACACCGCTGCTCGTTCCGGATTGTGGAAGTACGACTTTGAGGGAAAAACTTCCATCAACCCTGACTTCTGTGAATCCTTCGAAACCAAAATGGAAGACGGCAAGCAGGTTCACCGAATTAAGCTGAACCCTAAGGCTAAGTTCAATGATGGTACGCCCATTGATATTGAAGTTTTGAAAGTAACTGCCAAGGTTCTCAGTGGGGAGAACGAAAAATACAACATTGTTGATCCCGGTGCTTTCAAGTACATGGATACTATCGAGCAAGATGGCGATGCTATCAAGGTCACTATGAAACAACCTTTCTACCCGGTTGATCAGGTGTTTTGGCAGTTTTTGCACCCCGCTCTAGAAGATGTGGAAACCTTCAATAACGGTTTTGTGGATAAGCCCCGCCCTGAGTGGGCTGCAGGTCCGTTTATTGTGGATGAATGGAACTCATCCGAAAAGCGTCTGACTGTCAAGCGCAATGATAAATGGTGGGGGGAAACCCCGGTTCTAGAGCGTGTCATCTTCCGTCAAATGGAAGCTTCGGCAGCTCGTGCAGCTTTCAAGAATGGAGAAATCGATGCGGTAGCTGCAAATACTCTCACTGCTTACAAAGATGTTGAAGGGACCGCAGATACTGAGGTACGTCGTGGACAGCGTCTCTTCTCTGGCGGTATCAATATGAGTTCGGGGCGCATCGACCTGCCTCTGCGTAAAGCGATTATGGCTTCTTTGGATCGTAAAGCGTTAGCTGAAATCCGCTTCAACGGACTGAATTGGTCTGAGGAGCTCCCCGGCTCAATGATGCTCATGCCTTTCTCTGAGTACTACGAAGATAACTTCTCTAAGGTAAAAGATAAGTGGGGTGAGGCTTCAAAGATTCTGGAGGAAGCTGGCTACAAGAAGGAGGGCGACTTCTATAAGAAGGACGGCAAGAACGCTAAATTCTCCGTAACAACCTTTGGCGATGACCCAGTGGGGGCAGCAATGTCTCAGACCTTGGTTCAGCAGATGAAGTCAGCCGGCATTGAGTGCGTTATCGATAATCAGCCAGACGCAAACTTCGCTGATGTCATGGGTAATAACAAGTTTGATATGACATTCTCGGGCTACTCAGTGGGTCCGGATGCAACTGTGGTTGCTAGCCAGTACTACCTGTCCTCCAACAACCCTGAGGGGATTGGGGATAAGGACATCGATAAGATGATTGCAGAAATGTCCGTAATTGAGGATGCTAAGGAACGTAACGCCAAGTGCAATGAGATTGAACGTGCACATCTGGAAAAATATGCATCCCTCTCCACTTTCTTCAATGGTCCTTCTATCGCTGTTGTAAAGAGCAGCCTTGCAAACTATGGGCCTGCACTCTTTGGTAGCTTCGACTCGAGACCATCACGGTGGATTGAGCTAGGTTGGACTAAGTAGAGTTGCTCTATATTTAGATTCCTCGATGAGTTGAATCAAGCTTTCTATACATCAGACGCGCGTTCCTAGAGGATCGCGCGTCTGGTTGCATCTAGGGGACTCTTTTTCAAAATATTACGCAGATTAATTTTTCATGAAGTGGAGAAGGTCAAAATTTGCTATACGGGGTGAACTTTAGTTTGATAAGACTAAAGATTAAGAGGTCTATTTCACATTGTTCAACAATGCTTCACCTCCTATCTCGCACATCTACACCGTATGCGCTTGGCGCCGTTCATAAGGGGACAGGAAACCCGTGAAAAATTTCATCTTCAACCGCCGCACACTTCTTGCTGGAACCGCCGTCGGTTCCGTTGGTCTTCTCGCTGCTTGTGGTGGGGGTAATGGGGGCAACACCACCAGTGCAGAATCAGCCTCTGCGCTAGGCGTGGGCGACGATATTGCCAAGCTCATCTCCATCAATCCCAAAAAGCGTGATGAGCTCAAAGAAGGCGGCGAGTTGAAGCTAGCCCTGGGACAGCTTGGGCCGGACTTTAACACTGCCTCGCAGAACGGTAACACCGCTTACAACAACCAGATGATTTCTGCTCTCTCACCCATTACCGTGGTGGGTCTCTGGCAAAGCGACTTTGAAGGTAAGAACACACCTAACCCGGACTTCTGTGAATCATTCCAGGAAGAACTATCCGGTGGAACTCAGGTTCTCAATATCAAGCTGAATTCAAAGGCTAAGTTCAATGATGGCACTCCCATCGATGTGAAAGCTCTGCAGGCAACCGTGGAGATTTTGCGCGATGGCTTGGATAACGGGCTGAACATTGTAGACGCCGGCCCCCACGCCTACATCGAGTCGGTTGAAGAAAACGGCGACTCGTTCACCGCTAAAGTAACCATGAAGCAGCCCTACTACCCCATTGCGGATATCTTCGGCTCCGGTGTTTTTCACCCCGAGATGACTGATAAGAAGACTTTCAATGACGGCTTTGTAGACAAGATTCACAACGAGTGGCATGCTGGCCCCTTCAAGCTCGATAGCTGGAACTCCGCAGAAAAGGTTGCCACGCTCGTCCGCAATGACAATTGGTGGGGCGAAAAGCCCCTCCTGGAGCGCGTTATCTATCGTCAAATGGAATCTTCTGCAGCCCGTGCCGCTTTTAAGAATGGCGAAATCGATGCAGTTGGTGCCAATACTCTGACTGCATACAAGGACGCCGAAGGTAAGGACGGTGCTGAGGTCCGCCGTGGCCAGCGCCTGTTTGCCGGTGGTCTGAACATGAGCTCCTTCCGCCTGCCCGTGGAAATTCGTAAGGCAATCTTCGCCGCTGTTGACCGCGAAGCTCTAGCTAAAGTTCAGTTCAATGGTTTGAACTGGAGCGAAACCATGCCCGGTTCCATGATGCTTATGCCCTTCTCCGCCGATTATAAGGATAATTTCGGTGAGGTAACCAAAGACTGGGATGCCGGCAAGATTCTTGAAGAAGCGGGTTATAAGAAGGACGGTGACTTCTATAAGAAGGACGGCAAGAACGC
This sequence comes from Rothia amarae, assembly GCF_042677725.1. Lineage (NCBI taxonomy): Bacteria > Bacillati > Actinomycetota > Actinomycetes > Micrococcales > Micrococcaceae > Rothia > Rothia amarae. The sequence continues at coordinate 618 of NZ_JBHUCN010000011.1, read as the reverse complement.
CAAGTTCGCCGTCACCACCTTTGGCGATGACCCCACCTCTGCTGCTCTCGCGCAGACTCTGGTGCAGCAGATGAAGACTGCTGGAATTGAATGCACCATTGACAACCAGCCGGATGCAAACTTCGGCAAAGTCGTAGGTAACAAAGAATTTGATCTGACTTTCTCGGGTTACTCTGTAGGTGCCGATGCAACCGTTGCCGCCCGCCAGTACTACCTCTCCGCTAATAATGACGGTGAGGGCTCTAAGGATATCGATAAGCTCATTGAAGACATGGGTAAGATTCAGGACAATAAAGAGCGCAACAAGAAGTGCAACGAGATTGAAAAGAAGCACATGGAAGAATTCGCCATGATGGGTACTCTTTTCAATGGTCCTGAGATTTACTTTGCAGATAAGAAGCTTGCAAACTACGGTGCTGCGCTGTTCGGTTCGCCTCGCTTGAACCCTCGTCAGTGGTCGAACATCGGTTGGATCAAAGAATAGTCTTTGATGTGAACTGTTGAGGCTCCAACAATCGAGTCTAGATAAGTGAAGGGCTCCCGTCTCATGAACTGCTCCCCATTAGTTGGACTGAGAAATCAGTTTCTAACTAGTGGGGAGTATTTTTTTGAGAGCAC
>NZ_JBHUCN010000010.1:57281-106786 GCF_042677725.1 Rothia amarae | reverse complement strand
GAAGGCTTACATATTTTTTTCTTGGTTTGGTTGTGTTTGCGTCCACTGTATGGTTTTGAAATAACAAAACGCCGCTTATATGAATTTTCATATAGCTTAGGTTAGTTATTGAATATTTTGACTTACGTGAGTCTGTTTTAGGTTTACGGTGGTTATAGCAAGAGGGAAACGCCCGGTTCCATCCCGAACCCGGAAGCTAAGACTCTTTGCGCCGATGGTACTGCACTGGGGACGGTGTGGGAGAGTAGGTCGCCGCCGGTTTTTATTGGGATACTTGAATAGCCTTGGAGCATAGTTCCAAGGCTATTTTTGTTTTAAGTAGCTTACTACAGTCTAAGTAAGGCCTTTTCTGCAATCAATGGGGAATAGGATCTATCCTGATGTAAGGGAAAACGCACCTCAATTTCTATCAGGCTCTGCACAAGATAAACTATGACCTATAAAATAGGGAACGGTATTTTCAGTGGAACTTTCTCCACGCCAAATTCATAGAGGAGTATTCTTGTCAGAATCATCGCGCAGCGAATCCAACTATAACCGTGAATCAAACCACCGATCAGGTGGGTTCAATAAGCGTAATGACCGTAACTCCTCATATAGCCGTGACCGCGGTGGCAATAAATTTGGAGAAAAGTCATTCGGCGATTGTAACCGCAAGGAAGGTGAAGATTCCCGCGCTTCACGCAATTCAGGCGGCTACCGCCGTAACGATCGTAATGAGGGTGGTAAGTTCCGCGATGGTCGCCGCGATAACCGCGGAGGATTTGGAGGACGCCGTAACGATCGTAATGAGGGCGGTCGTGGTGGGTTCCGTCGGGATAGTGAGCATCGTGATGATCGTGGTGGTTTTGGTGGTCGCCGCGATAACCGTGAAGACCGGGGCGGCTACCGCAACGAACGTGGACAATCAGATCGATTCCGCTCTAATGATCGCGATAACCGAGGGCATCAGAATCGTGATCGCGATGGTTATCGTTCAGATTCCCGCAATGAGCGTCGCGGTTCAGAGAACAAGCGTTTTAACAACAACGAGAGTCGTTTCTCAGACGGACATCAGCGCGGAGGACAGCAGCGTCGCGATGCTCGCGACAGCGCAGCTCCCAAAGCCGGTTACCGCCCCTCGAAAGGTCAAGGACCTGAAATCGACACCGATGTAACCGGTCGCGAACTCGATGGCTCAGTATTGCGCCAGCTTCGCGCGTTGGAAAAGGATAACGCCGACGTCGTCGGTCAGCACCTCGTGATGGCAGGCCGCTACCTCGACATCGACCCCAAATTCGCTCTAGAGCATGCTCAAGCTGCAACTCGCCGCGCAGGCCGCATCGCAGCGGTACGCGAAGCCGCCGGCATCGCCGCCTATGTAGCAGAAGATTTTGAACTTGCTCTGCGTGAGCTCCGTACTCATCGTCGTATCTCCGGCTCAGATGAGCATCTAGCGGTGCTGATTGACACCGAACGCGCGCTGGGACATATCGAAAAAGCTCTTGAACTGGCAGAGGAATCGAAGCAGCTAGAACTTAAGCCCGCTGAGCGAGTAGAAACCGCCATTGTGGTCTCCGGTATCAAACACGACCAGGGCGATTTAGCAGGCGCTATTGAGGCGCTGGAGATTCCCGAGCTCAATAGCGAGCGTGGATTCGACTACAGCCCTCGCCTCTTTGAAGCTTACGGTGCGCTTCTTGAAGAAGACGGGCGAGAAAAAGAAGCCACTCGCTGGTACCGACTCGCAATCGTTACTGAAGCTGCGTTGGGACAGGGCGAATTCGCAGAACCCGAAATCTTCGATATCTTCGGCGAGCCCGAGCTCTTTGAAGACGAGGAAGAACCTTCGGTTTCTCTCACTGACATCGAAATTAAGACGGAAGAGTCTGAAATCGATGAAAAGGAAGACGACGACTTCGTTGATGAAGATGAGCAGGATGAAGACGCACTGAGCTCCGCTGAAACCACAGTGAGCGAAGAACAAGCTTCCGAAGAGAACCTGCAGTCTTTCGACGAGGAATCAAAAACCGAGACCGAACGAAAAGAAAACCACGAGGACTAATAATGCTGTTAGACCGGCACGATTGCATACTTTCTGACCTGGACGGCGTAGTCTACGCTGGCCCCTTCGCTCTTGAAGGGGCTCCGGAGGCTCTTAACCGAGCGCAGGATATGGGCGTGCCGGTCGCATTCGTTACCAATAATGCCTCCCGAAGTGTGAGCACCGTTGCCGAGCACCTGGTGAAGCTTGGTGTCAAAACGGATAGCGAGCACGTGGTCAGCTCTGCTCAAGCGGCAGCTGAAATGCTTAAAGACCAAGTGGCACCCGGTGCAAAAGTTCTTATCTGCGGTGCGCAAGCTCTCGCAGACTGTGTGAAAGATGCCGGGTTTGAACCGGTCTGGAAACAGAATGATTCACCGTCCGCCGTCGTGCAGGGGTTTAACCCTGAATTAAGGTGGGCCGACCTTGCCGAAGCAGCCTTTACTCTCTCTGACCCGGATATTGTGTGGGTAGCGAGTAACACTGACTTGACGATTCCTAAAGAACGAGGAATTGCACCGGGTAACGGGACGCTGGTGAATGCTGTAGCCACTGCAACGGGGAGAACTCCTCTGGTTGCTGGAAAACCTGAGTCAGCTATTTTCACCACCGGAGCGAAAAACCTCAAGAGCTCTCAGGCTCTGGTGGTAGGAGACCGTCTAGATACCGATATCCAAGGCGGAAACCGGGCCCAGATGGCGACGGCATGCGTACTTACCGGTGTTGATACCGTCGAGTCTGTTTTGGCTGCAATACCTCTGGAACGGCCAACCTACCTACTGAAGAATTTGGGTGAACTTTTCGAAGACTATCCCGATATCGAAGTTTCTATTGAGACCAATGGGGCACAGGCATCTTGTGCTACTCATCGCGCTTTAGTTACTGGAAATAAACTTGCTGTGTCCGGCGATTCAGACCACCTCAACTTTTGGCGAGTTAGCTGCGCAGCTTGGTGGGCAGCTCATCCTCACGTTGACGTTCCCACATCTCCGGAGGAAATCGTTCATGAACAGTAAACCCGAATCTGAAGAAACCTCCCACGATGAGTTGATTGAGTTCGAAAAAGAACTTGAGGCGGTGCTGGCGTTAGATCCTATCGAAAGAATTCAGCGGTATGAAAGTCTCAACGCTCATCTCATTCATGAGATGGAAACGGCGCAAGAACCTGCGGAGCCTGACGAGTGAGCTTACGTTTAGATAAAGCACTGGTTGAACGAGGTCTAGTTTCCTCACGTACCTTAGCTGCTAAGTTGATTGCTGAGCGAAATGTCAAAGTCAACGGCAAGGTTGCGCTCAAAAGTTCGCAACTCGTGGGGGAGAAGGATTTTTGCCAAGTTGCGTATTCAGACCTGACACGATATGTATCGAGAGCCGGTCATAAGCTCGCCGGAGCATTAGAAGCTTTCCCTCAGATTCGGCTTGAAGGTAAACGGTGTTTGGACGCCGGCGCTTCGACAGGCGGTTTTACCCAGGTGTTACTTGAGCGAGGGGCGGCTTCCGTGATGGCAGTTGACGTAGGTCATAATCAGTTGGCGCCCATGCTTCGTGACCATCCCTCGGTGGAAGTTTTTGAGGGACTCAATGTCCGCTACCTGAAGCCAGATATGATTGGCGGAGAAGTAGAGGTGACGGTCTCTGACCTATCGTTTATTTCTCTCACCCTGGTTATGGACGCCTTAGCGAGGTCAACTCAGCACGGGGGTGATTTGCTGCTGATGGTCAAACCTCAATTTGAAGTGGGAAAACACTTTATTGGAGCAGGTGGCGTGGTCAATAATCCCCAGGCACACCAGATGGCTTTAGATAAAGTGTATGCAGCCGCAGAGCAGACCGGTTTAGAGGTTTCGGGGCAACAACAAAGCCCGCTACCAGGGCAAGATGGAAACCTCGAATTCTTTTTGTGGTGTAAGAAAGCATAGATTAATCAACGCCTTAAATTCGAATACTTATTCGAATTTAAGGCGTTTTTAGTTCACAAGAGCTCATTAGTGGAATAGTCTAGATACGTGACTTTTTTCCAAACCGCTCATGACTCTTTCACTCGAAAAATTCTGGTGTTTGCGCATACCGGCCGTGATGACGCCCGCCGCGCCGCCCGTCTTGCCTGTACCCAACTTTACGGTGCAGGCCTGAGCCCGGTGATGGAACGTTCTGATCTCGAATCGCTTCTGGAGGGGTGGCAAGAACCGGTTCCGGTTGAAGTGATGCGTGAGTCGGTGGCTCTCAACGAAGTCGAGCTCGGCGTTGTGCTCGGCGGAGACGGCTCAATTTTGCGCGCTGCCGAGATGATTCGACACACCGAAATTCCGCTGGTCGGAGTCAATCTGGGACATGTGGGGTTCCTCGCTGAATCGGAAGAGTCAGATTTAGAGGAGACTGTCTCCCGTATCGTGCAAAGCGACTACGAAGTTGAAGAACGCATGGCGCTCGACGTGCAAGTTTGGCACGGGCGTAAGAAAATTGGGGCGACCTGGGCTCTGAACGAAGCCAGCGTGGAAAAAGGCAACCGCGCCAAAATGATTGAAGTTGCTATTGACGTCGATGCCCGCCCCATTAGTACCTTTGGGTGTGACGGGGTGGTCATGGCGACTCCCACCGGATCAACCGCCTACTCGTTCTCCGGCGGTGGTCCTATTGTTTGGCCAGAGGTTGAGGCCATGCTGATTGTTCCCCTCGCCGCTCATGCCCTGTTTTCGCGCCCCCTCGTTACTGCACCGTCGTCGACTATCGCAGTAGAAATCTCTGCAGAATACGGTCAAAACGCGGTGCTGTGGTGCGATGGCCGACGTAACCAAGAAATCCCCGCAGGTTCGCGTATCGAAGTTTCGAAATCGTCTAAACCGGTGAGACTTGCGCGCATTCACCCTGTACCTTTTGCAGAGAGATTAGTCGCAAAATTTGAACTTCCCACCGAAGGGTGGAGGGGGCCAATTCGCCGAACAGATACTACTGCACTTCCCCAGATAACGAAGGATATAAACGAGTGATTGAGGAAATTCACCTTCGCGACCTCGGTGTCATTACCGATGCTCGTTTGCCGTTAGAACCGGGGTTTTCTGTACTGACCGGTGAAACCGGTGCGGGCAAGACCATGGTAGTAACTGCATTGGGAATGTTACTGGGCAATCGTTCCGATGCTAATTCCGTACGGTCGGGAGCAAAAAATGCTCTGGCAGAAGCCGTTATTAAACTGCCACATGACCACCCATCTCTAGCCCTCGCCGAAGACGCAGGAGGCTCGATAGAAGAACTAGATGCAGAATCCAGCGAGCTCCTTCTTGCGCGGACTGTATCTGCAGCAGGGCGTTCCCGCGCGCACGTCGGCGGTTGCTCTGCACCCATCAGTACGCTATCCGATATCGGGCAGCATCTGATTGCTGTTCATGGACAGTCGGATCAGCTTCGCCTCAAATCTTCTGCTGAACAGCGCCATGCTTTGGACTCCTACGCGGGAGAAAAATTAGCGCGGTTAAAAAAGAAATACCGGGTGAACTACGAACGATTCCGTACTGCTGCCGCCGAACTGCGAGAAGTCCGCGAAAATACCCGCGCTCGCGCATTGGAAGCGCAAACATTAGAGGGTGCGTTAGCAGAAATCGATCGTGTGAATCCGCAGGAGGGCGAGGACGAAGCCCTGAAGAGCGAATCCGCCAAGCTCTCTAATGTGGAGGCACTGCGTATCGCCGCGACGACCGCTTCAACGGCTCTTGCGGGAAGCGAGTACGGGGAGGCTGATACCCCCAACGTACTGGCCCTTCTTGATTCCGCTCGTTCAGCGTTGGATCAAGAATCAGCTGCTGATGAAGATATTGAAGCTATTGCTCAGCGAGTGAATGAAGCGTTGATTCACGTGACTGACATCGTCGAAGACATTTCGTCGTACCTATCTAACCTTGATTCAGAAGGACCAGAGCGGCTTGCCGAAGTGGAGACGCGCAGAGCAAAACTGAAATCACTAACCCGTAAATACGGTGCGGATATAGCTGAGGTGTTGGAATGGGCACAAAGCTCGCGGGAACGACTAGAATCGCTTGCCGACGATCCAGCCCGTGCTGAAGCCCTTGAAAATGAGTTGCGGGAGCTTAAGGAGACCTTGACCGAGCAGTCTGACCAGCTCCGCACACTGCGAGAAAAAACGGCGGTGAAACTGGCTCGCGCTGTAACAGAGGAGTTAACAGCTCTGGCGATGCCAAATGCATCCTTGGTCGTGACGGTGGAAGAGACCGAAAAGTTCTCTTCGCACGGTAAAGACGCCGTAACTTTCATGCTCCAGCCTCATCAGCGGGCGGATCCGCGCCCGCTGGGTAAAGGTGCCTCCGGTGGCGAGCTCTCTCGCGTGATGCTGGCTTTAGAGGTGGTGCTCGCTGAAGTCGATCCGGTACCCACCTTCATCTTCGACGAAGTGGATTCAGGCGTCGGCGGTAAAGCAGCTATAGAAATTGGTCGACGTCTTGCCATGCTTGCCCAACATGTGCAGGTATTGGTGGTCACGCATTTGCCTCAGGTGGCAGCGTTTGCAGATCAGCATATTTTGGTGTTGAAAAATGATGATGCCTCACTGTCCCGCGTTGAAGTGCTCTCAGACGAACAGCGCGTGGTGGAACTGGCACGTATGCTGGCGGGGCACGATCAATCTGCATCGGCGCAGGAGCATGCCCGCGAACTACTCGAAATGGGCAAGAAAGCCAAGTAATTTTTAGCGTTCAAAGTAGAGGAAAAATGGAACAGAACCTCAACCCATCGGTGGGCGAAGCTGCACGACTTAACGCGCCGCAAATAGCCGAGAACCAGAAGACTATAGCCGATATTGCGAACCCCCGATACGTGACATCACGATCCACCAAATTTGAGGGGTATGTCTGGGACGTTATCCGAGAGGGGATATCCCTCGAAGAAGGCGCAGAACCCTTTGAACGTGACTTTCTGTTGCATCCCGGTGCCGTCGCAGTAGCTGCTCTCAACGAGAACAATCAAATATTGCTTATAAATCAATACCGGCATCCGGTGCGTGCGAACCTCTGGGAGATCCCTGCTGGTCTGCTAGATATCGACGGCGAAGACCCGCAGATAGCGGCAGCACGAGAACTCGCCGAAGAAACTTTTATCCAGGCAGAACAGTGGGATTCGCTCATGGAATTCTATAATTCACCCGGTGGTATGGGGGAGATGTGCCGGATTTATCTTGCCCGAGGAATTAGTCAAATCCCCCGCGATCAGCAACAAGAGCGCGAACACGAAGAATCAGAAATCGTAATGCGCTGGGTTGATTTGGATGAAGCTGTTTCAGCTGTGCTCTCTGGCCGAATACACAATGCCAGCTCAACGAACGCTATTTTGGCGGTTGCTGCGGCACAAGCACGAAACTTTGAAACGCTCTATTCTGCCCAGGCCCCTCTCGACGCTCACCCATATTTGAGAGATCCTGACTTTCGAGGGGAAATCCGCCCCGCTGAAGGTCGCTAATGCCCCGCGAGCACCAGCGCGTGACTGCTTTAGAATCCGCAATCGAAACCTATCTTCAGTACCTCACCATCGAGCGTGGTTTGGCAAAAAATACGGTGGAGTCCTATCGGAGGGATTTACTCAAATACCAGAGATTTTTAGAAGATTCTGGGATTATTGACCCCACGGTCATTACCAAAAAACACGTGAGAGATTTTGCTACTGAATTAGCTGAAAAACCTGCCAGGAGCACGGGGAAGTCTCTCAGCGCCCGCAGCGTAGCTCGTATCATTGTTGCTATTCGGGGGGCACACAAGTTTTGGCTACGAGAAAAAATAACAGCTCAGGACCCGGCTGCTTCCGTTCACCCGCCTACGCCCGGGGCGCGTTTGCCTAAAGCAATCGCCGTCGAACAGGTAACTCAGCTCTTGGAAGTACCTGATATCAGTACTCCCACGGGTTTACGCGATCGGGCGATTCTTGAATTTCTCTACTCTACAGGTGCTCGCATTTCCGAAGTCATTGGCGTGGATTTGGATGATCTTTCTATTCACACTGCGCTAGGAGACGACGAAGCGGCCGGGCACGACGTCGTGCGTCTTTTTGGCAAAGGTAATAAGGAACGTATGGTTCCCGTCGGTTCGTATGCAGCATGCGCTCTCAACGACTATCTGGTCCGAGCCAGGCCTGGTTTTGCCGCACGCGGCAAGGGGACGGCGGCAGTTTTTCTCAATGCCCGAGGCGGCCGGCTCACGCGGCAGGGCGCTTGGCTCATTCTCAAAAAAGCGGCTGAGAGAGCGAAACTGGAGGCAGAAATCTCTCCTCATACGCTGCGTCATTCGTACGCTACACATTTGCTAGAAGGTGGCGCAGATATCCGTGTAGTCCAAGAATTATTAGGGCATGCGTCGGTGACCACTACTCAGATTTATACCCGCGTTACACCAGAAACCCTACGTGAAGTATTTGCTTCTGCCCATCCCAGGGCTCTCTAAAGAATTTGAGGTGAGCTCGTCCCACAGCAAAAATCCCGATGCTAAACAGCATCGGGATTTTGGGAGACAATCACTAAATTTTTAGCCCTGCCACAATTTGGCGATTCCGCCCAGGGACATAATGCCCAGGTAGACCGTCAAAATCCAGCTCAACCAACCGGCGATAAGTAGCCAGAGAGGGTACTTGTAACCGCGGAGAAGCTTTTTACCCTTGAAGGTGGCAACAATGAGCAGAGCTGCCAGGCCAACGGGAAGAATAAGACCATTGACTGCACCGGCGACGATGAGCAATGTCGCAGGAGTCTTGCCCACCAGCACGAACACCAAGGTAGAGGCAACAATGAACGCGACGGTCAAAGCATTCTTGACGGTGATAGAGGTCTTCTCAGAGGTGATAAATGATACCGAAGTATAAGCTGCACCAATCACCGAAGAAATTGCTGCACCCCACAGAATCAGGCCGAACAGACGGGTTCCAATTTCGCCCGCCGCAATTCCAAACGCCTGAGCAGCGATAGACGATTCTTTAGCAAATTCAGCGCCGCTGGCTACAACGCCCAAGATAGCGAGGAAGAGCATGAAACGCATGAGACCGGTGACGATAACGCCGGTTACAGAGGAGGTTGCGATGTCCTTGACGTACTCGGGACCTTTGACCCCGGCGTCAATCATGCGGTGCGCACCAGCATAAGTGATATAACCACCTACGGTACCGCCCACCAGGGTGGTGATGACGGCGAAGTCAACGGTTTCGGGAAGAACGGTGTTCTTTAGAGCCTCGCCTACTGGAGGATTAGACACGATTGCTACATAAGCGGTAGCGAGAATCATGATGACGCCCAAGACGACCACAATTTTATCCAGCGCTGCCCCTGCTTTTTTGGAGAGGAAGACCAAGATAGCCAAAACAGCTGTGATGATGCCACCGACAGTGGGATCCATGCCCAGCATCGCGTTGAAACCCAGACCGCCACCGGCGACGTTACCAACGTTGAAAACAAAACCGCCGAGCGCCACAAGTATTGCGAGGAAAATACCAAGACCTGGCAGGACGTCATTGCTGAGATCCTGTGCCTTGCGACCGGTTACACCAATGATGCGCCAGACATTGAGCTGCACAGCGATGTCAATCAAAATCGAAATCAGAATCGCAAAAGCGAATGACGCGCCCATCTGATAGGTAAATTGGCCGGTTTGCGTAATGAATCCAGGACCAATTGCACTGGTCGCCATGAGAAAGAGAGCCCCAAGCAGAACCGAACGGCCGCCCTTTTTGATGTTCTCCCGGGAGTCAGCTACCGAAGTAGGTGTGGGTGATAAATCTGCCACAGATATTCCTTATTAAAATGCTCGCCCAGAAGGTCGAGGGAAACGCCAAGATGAAATGTTGTTAACTAAGCCATAGAATGGCTTCAGGTTATTATTGTTCAACAATAAAGCACACTTTCGTGTGTTGTCTATCTCTGTCTTACACGAAAGGAAGAGCGATGACTCGTACAGTTGATCTCAATTCGGATTCAGGTGAAGCGTTCGGTTCATGGTCAATGGGGGATGACGCCGCCATGATGAAGATTGTTTCCAGCGCTAACATTGCCTGCGGCTTTCATGCAGGAGATCCGCAGACGATGCGCTCCACCGTTGAAGCGGCAGCAAAGAATGACGTGTCCATTGGCGCGCACGTCTCCTACCCTGACCTGGTGGGATTCGGTCGCCGCTTTATGGACATGACCCCGGCTGAACTCAGCGCCGCTGTGCTCTATCAAATGGGTGCTCTGGAGGCTGTATGCCGTGCGTCCAATACCCGAATCTCATATGTGAAACCCCACGGCGGACTCTATAACGCAATTGTTCACCACGAAAAACAAGCGGAGGCGGTGGCGCACGCCGTCAAAGAATTCGGATCAGACCTTCCGATTCTGTGCTTGCCCAACAGTGAAATCGAGCGCAAAGCTCTTACTCTCAACGTTCCGGTGGTTCATGAAGTATTCGCTGATCGGGGTTATACCCCCGAGGGTACCCTGGTTTCGCGAACTCAGCCTGGGGCAGTCATCCATGATGTAGACAAAGTTGCGCAACGAGTGTTGCAGATGGCAACAGAAGGAACGGTCGTTGCTAATGACGGCTCAACGGTAACGCTCGATGCTCAAAGTATCTGTGTTCACGGGGATACTCCCGGGGCAGTTGCCATTGCTCAAAAAGTGCGGGAAACGTTGACTGCACATGACGTTGAGATACGTTCCTTTTGCGCTTAATCAACGCAAACACATACGATGAATATTGTTGAACAATCTTTGAGTTCAATATTGAGAACTATCTGTTAGGAGCAATAGGTGACTGCACCTCCAATGCTCAAGCGATTCGGTCTGACCTCCATTCTGGTGGAGTGTGCAGATCTCAGCGCGGCGCTCGCCGTGCATTCCCATCTTCAGCATCAACCGCCAGCTGGGCTGGTTGAGCTCATTCCCGCGGCACAAACCGTGCTGGTGCGTTTTGAGCAAGCGCAACAAGCTCTGACTTTTGCGCGCACTTTTACCGGAGCGGCTAGCACCGATATTCGCAGGGAAGCAAGCCGCGAACAGCTGATTGATGTGGTGTACGATGGCGAGGATTTAGCAGACGTCGCAGAGCACACCGGGCTTTCAATCGAGAAAGTCATTGAGGCTCATACGCAGCAACAATGGTCTGTGGCATTTGCCGGATTTGCTCCAGGCTTTTTTTACTTGCACGCTGAAGAAAACGTTCTAGAAGTTCCCCGACGCGCATCACCCCGTACCGCGGTACCCAGCGGTGCCGTCGGTCTGGCAGGACAGTTCTCCGGTATCTATCCCCGCACTTCTCCCGGTGGCTGGCAACTCATCGGTCATACCAATGCACCCTTGTGGGATCTCTCCCAGAATCCTCCTGCGCTTCTTGAACCGGGTAATACGGTGCGTTTTCGCGCAGTGCGTGAGCACATCGACGTCGCTACGCCCGAATCTACCGTGTCAGAACCCTCAACAGACTCGGTGCTGACCGTGAAAACTGCAGGCGCGCAACTGCTCTTCGAAGATGAAGGTCGTAGCGGACTCACCCACTGGGGTGTTTCACCGGCGGGGTTTGCTGACCCTGTAGCTGCTCACGCTGCCAACCTGTTAGTAGGGAATATGCCCTCGGCGACAGTCCTCGAATCGCTCATGGGCGGATTCGTTGTGGAGGCGCAGCAAGATACGGTAGTAGCCCTTACTGGAGCACGCACCTTTGCTATTGTCACCGAACCTGCCCAGCCCGATCGAGTGGTGCCGCAAGATGCACCCGTTGCGCTCATGGCAGGCCAGACCCTGCGTGTCGGTGTTGCCGAGCAAGGCTTACGCGTTTATCTCGGAATACGCGGCGGGTTCGCGGCGGAGGAAGCTGCAACGAGCTTTTCCACCGACACGATGTCATCCATCGGGCCCTCCCCACTGCAGCCCGGAGATTCCCTTCATGTTGCCGAAAAAACGGGGATTGCCGTCGCACACCCAGTGATTGCCCCGGCACTGCCTAACCCACAAGAAGCTAATCTCATTCGAGTAATTGTGGGGCCGCGTGATGACTGGTTTACCCCCGAATCAATACAGCGATTCTTCCGTACCGAATGGACGGTCAGCCCAGATTCCAATCGCATCGGAATCAGGCTTGCGCCGCAAGAAAGCGGATCTGACGGTACCGATACACAAATCCTAGAACGCGCCAACACCGAAGAACTACCCAGCGAGGGCATGGTTTCGGGGGCGATTCAGGTGCCGCCAAACGGTGAACCGGTCGTCTTCTTAGCCGACCACCCCGTCACCGGTGGTTACCCCGTGATTGCTTGCGTTCACCCCCACGATCTGAGGCTACTTGCTCAAAGCCAGCCCGGAACAACCATTAGATTTACACGCTTCGAGATAGACGGCGAAGCCAACGAACAGGAGAACACCCGTGCGTAAAGTATTGATTGCAAACCGCGGTGAAATTGCAGTACGCGTCATCGGCGCCTGCGCTCAAGAAGGCTACGAAAGCGTTGCCATCTACGCAGATTCGGACGCGCAAGCACTGCACACAGTACTTGCCGACGAAGCTTACGCTCTCGACGGTATTACCCCTGCAGAGACCTACCTCAATGTTGAAAAAATTCTCGATATTGCACAAAAATCTGGTGCTACCGCTGTGCACCCCGGCTATGGCTTTCTCGCAGAGAACGCCAAATTCGCGCAGGCAGTCATCGATGCTGGACTGATTTGGATTGGCCCTTCACCCGAAACAATTACTGCGCTCGGTGACAAAGTTAAAGCTCGCGATATTGCGCTCGCTGTCAACGCTCCCTTGGCTCCTGGAACCGACGGGCCGGTCGAAGGCCCCGCTGAAGCGCGCGAATTTGCTGAAAAGCACGGACTTCCCATCGTCATTAAGGCAGCCCACGGTGGTGGCGGACGCGGCATGCGCGTGGTGCGGGAAATGCACGAAATTGAGAACGCTTTCGAATCGGCTCAACGAGAAGCAGTAGGGGCATTCGGAAATGGCGAATGCTTCGTAGAACGTTTCCTCGACAAGCCCCGCCACGTAGAAACTCAGGTGGCAGCGGACCAGCACGGCGGCGTCGTCGTCCTGGGAACCCGCGACTGCTCCTTGCAGCGCCGCCACCAAAAGCTCATTGAAGAAGCACCGGCACCATTCCTAACGACCGAACAAATTAAGACGCTGGAGAAAGCCTCCAAGGATATCTTTGCTGAAGCCGGCTACACCGGTGTAGGCACCTGCGAATTCTTGATTGCAAACGATGGCACAATTTCCTTCCTCGAAGTAAATACCCGTATTCAGGTAGAGCATCCGGTGACCGAAGAATCGGCAGGTGTCGATCTTGTACGTATGCAGCTTGATATAGCGGCAGGGGAGCCCCTCGCCTATACCGAAATGCCAGAACCCATCATGCACGCCATCGAATTCCGTATTAATGCTGAAGATCCCGGTCGCGGATTCTTGCCCTCAGCGGGAACTATCGATTCGATTAACGTGCCTACCGGACACGGTATCCGCTGGGACTCAGGCGTGCGCGCAGGCACCGTTATCGACGGCAGCTTTGATTCGATGCTGGCTAAACTTATCGTCACCGGAACCACTCGCGAGAGAGCCCTCCGCCGCGCAGTTCATGCGCTCAAGCAGCTAGAAATCAACGGTGTTTCCACTGTCGTTCCATTTGACCGCATGATGGTTGAGCACGAAGCATTCAAATCAGAAGACGGCGAACTGGGAATCTACACCACCTGGATTGAAGACGTATTGGGCGACGATCTGGAGATTGATCCCCACTACGAACAGGGCCTGATTCCCGTGGGCGCTCAGGTTCTGCCCGGCACGGGCGTCACCCGCTTTGCCCTGGAAATAGACGGAACGCCTAAACGAATCGGCATTCCCGACGCTGTATTCGCCGCTATGGGAAATGGTGCTAGCGCCGGTGTTCCCGAACCCGCTGCTGCCACCGGCGTGGTATCGCCGATGGGTGGTGTTCTAATTCGCTTCACGGTAGAAGAAGGCGCTGAGGTATCGCAGGGTGAGCAGATTGCGTTACTGGAAGCTATGAAAACCGAGGTTCCTGTATTCGCCGATGCGAACGGTACAGTGGCGCACTTTGAGGTTGCAGCCGGCGAACGCGTTCAGGCAGGAGATACCCTCCTCAAATTCGCGTAACCTAGAAGAGTGAATCCAGAAACATCTACTCTCTCCACGGTTTCGAGCCTGGCAGAAATAGCTGCTCGCACGCCGTCGGCTCAGCACGCGCACGTTACGAGTTGGACGGTAAACGTTCTGCGGAGTGCAATGAACGACGGCGTGTTGGTGCCGGGAACTAAGCTTTTGGAGCAACACATTTCGGAGATCCTCAATATTTCCCGAAATACACTGCGCCAGGCGTTCATGATTCTGATCGCTCAGAATCTGGTGGAGCAAATTCCTAATCGGGGTGTGTTTGTGAGCGCGCCCGATAAGGAACAGATTAGTGAGATGTTTACTGTTCGGTTGGCTCTAGAGGGGGCTGCTATTGAGCTGGCTCCCTCTGGAGCGCAACCGCATATCAGAGAAATTTTGAAGAAAGCACAGCATAGCCGAGAGCGTGGTTCGGTATCAGGAATGGCCAGTGCCAACCAAGATTTCCATAAAGAGTTAGTGCAACTAGCTGCAAGCCCCCGCCTTGATTCGCTCATGAGCAGTGTGTTGGCGGAGATGCGTTTGCTGTTTTTCTTGATGGAAACGGTCCCCAGCTTTCACGCGCGGTTTGTGGATCTGAATCGGGAACTTTTAGAGCTGGTGGAGCAGGGCCATAAAAAAGAAGCCCAAGCAGCCTTGCGACAGTATCTCAAAATATCGCAGGAGCAATTTACCCAGAAACTACACCACTGATATTGGAACTTCTGGTTAACTGCTCACCGGAAAACCAATAAATCAACCTCATGACAGTAGTGCCCCCGGCGAAGAATTTGCCGGGGGCACTGCCCTTCTTTTGAGAGTTTTGGAACGAGCCTAACGGTCGTCCACCGCAATATGGCGGGTGGGTTCTTGAACGACAGGAATCTGTTTGGTCGGAGATTTCTGCGCTACGGCATTATCTACGTGCTGATCGCCTTCGAGATGGTCATTGCCCATTGTGGATTCATCGAAGGGGTCATTGCCTGCCAAAACGTTCTTGACCTTAGCCATATCCACTTCGTTCACAATCTTGCCCAGTAGAACGGTTGCCACTGCATTGCCGGTGAAGTTGGTTAAGGCGCGAGCCTCAGACATAAAGCGGTCGATACCGACAATCAGACCGACGCCGTCGATAAGGTCCGGACGATGCGACTGCAAGCCTGCTGCGAGGGTTGCAATACCTGCACCGGAAACACCAGCGGCACCCTTTGATGCAATAATCATGAAGAGCAACAGCGAAATCTGCTCGCCAATCTCCAACGGATTACCCATAGCTTCCGCAACGAAGATGGACGCCATCGTGAGATAGATTGCGGTTCCGTCGAGGTTGAACGAGTAACCGGTAGGAACTACCACGCCCACCACAGGCTTAGAAACACCCAGGTGTTCCATCTTTGCAATGAGTCGGGGGAGTGCGGCTTCAGAGGACGATGTGGAGAAAATCAGCAGGTATTCGCGAGCTAGGTACTTCATCAGTTTGAAGATATTGACGCCGGTTACCAGCTTGAGCAAACCACCGAGGATAATAGCGATGAAGAGAATACAGGTGATGTAGAAACCGACCATCAGAATCAGCATCGACCCGATAGCCTTGGCGCCGGTACTGCCCACTACACCTGCAATAGCGCCAAATGCGCCCAAAGGTGCAACCCACATAATCATCATCAGCAAGCGGAAAACAAGTGCTTGCATGTAGGTAATAAACTTGAGAACAGGTTTACCTACTTCACCCATACGCTGTAGCGCAAATCCGACCAACAATGCAACGAAGAGAGTCTGCAGGATGTTCCCTGAGGTCAGCGCCGAAAGCAACGACGTTGGAATGATACCCAGCAAGAAACCAATCGTGCCGTCCCCATGTTCAGACTCAGCAGACACCGGAGGAGTGTAACCGGTGGGTTGATAGTTCAAATCGTGCCCAGGATGAATAAAGTTACCTACTACCAACCCAATCGCCAAAGCAAAGGTAGACATGCAGATAAAGTAAAACAGCGCCATGCCGCCCACTTTGCCCACGGTAGCTGCTTTTGCAACGGAGCCAACTCCGATCACGATAGTGCAGAAAATAATGGGCGCAATCATCATTTTGATGAGAGCTACAAAAGCAGTGCCGATAGGAGCCAAACTCTTGGCGAAACCGGGGAACAATATACCCACGATGCAACCAAGAACTACCGCGACAATCACCGACACATACAGCATATGTGTAGGGTCTTGGTAAAACTTCTTCTTAGAAGCCTGAGGAGTAGCAGTCATATGCCAGAGCCTTTCTTTGACGCGCAATGCGCCGACGGTCCGAGAACGTCAAAGGGGAAGCGCTCGGAGAATGTGTGATGAGATGTGCCTAACAGGCGATAAGAAAAATACTAGGGCATTAACCTGCAGTTCATCGAAAGGTTGAGGGTCCAAATCCGAGTATGACCTGTTATTTCATCATGCGACCATGGAAGAATCACGATTTACTCAGGGTAAATGCATACTGCCCGAGGAAACACCAACTTTGAAATGAGTATCTCCCCGCTTCGTAAGAGGTGAGCATGTGATACTAAATACCGTGATAGATGCACTACTGAAGATTTTGATGGCTGCACCGGCGTTGTTGGGAATGGATCTGATGATGGGCTTTAGCCCCGCCCTCTATAGCATCACCTTTCTGGCTCTCATTAACGATTCCCCCAGGATTCATATTGTGCGATGGATTGTGTTGGGAATCTTTTTAGGTGCGAGTACGCTCATTCTTCTCTTTCGGTTTGTGGATCCCCAAAATCTCATCGGCACGGTACACACGGAGGGCGCTAAATTACTGCTAACCCACAGCATCGATATCTTCGCCGGCGTCGTCCTACTGCTTGCTGGAGTAGTGATGTGGAGTCGCCGCAAACTCCCTCAACGACCTCATCGGGTGAAGGGCTCCCATCTGTACCCTCGCAAAGCTGTGCTGGAAGGTTATTTGAATTCCTCCATTGGAGTGAGCTCTGTGGCAACCATGTATTTAGCAGGTCGTCTCGTATCAAGCGTGAGCCATAGCCCGGTGGAGTGGATATGCGCGTACGCAATCTTCGTTGTTAGTATGGTTGGCCCCTATCTTTTGATAGAAGCAAGCTGGAACAAATATCCCCGATTTGCGCATGTTATGACAGACGGGTTTCACCGCCTCAAGACCGCCAATCTGCGTGGTCTTTACGGGGTGCTATTGGGTGCGGCAGGTTGTGTATTCCTAGGTCTTTCCCTCAGGGGCTTTCTCGCCTGAAACACAATTTGTTCAGAATACGGGTGAAAGCGGTAATCTAGAAGGTAAAGACCAAAGTCAGAAATAGACTCAACTAACCCAAAGGTGAAAAACATTGACCGAAAATGGAGCCGAACAGCTCGGACCAACAGGGCGCCCCTTGCGTGTCTTTCCTGATCCTGCGCCGCTACCTGAACACGGTCCCGCCCGCATTATCTCCATGGTGAACCAGAAGGGCGGGGTGGGTAAAACCACCTCCACTATTAATCTTGGCGCAGCTTTAGCTGAAGTTGGGCGTAAAGTCTTGCTCGTTGATTTTGACCCGCAGGGTGCACTTTCTGCCGGTTTCGGTGCAAATCCACACGAGTTAGATTTGACTATCTATAACGTCATGATGGATCGCAAAGTCGATATTCACGACGTCATTCAGCCCACCGAAGTCGAAAACATCGACTTACTCCCCGCTAACATTGACCTCTCTGCAGCAGAAGTTCAGCTAGTGAACGAAGTAGCTCGCGAACAGGTCTTGGCTTCAGCCTTGCATAAAGTCGAGAACGACTACGATGTCATTCTGATTGACTGCCAGCCTTCGCTAGGTCTGCTTACCGTTAACGCATTGACCGCCAGCCACGGCGTCATCATTCCTCTCATCTGCGAATTCTTTGCCCTCCGTGCAGTGGCACTGTTGGTGGATTCGATTGAAAAGGTGCAGGACCGGCTCAATCCCAAACTTCAAATCGACGGTGTACTTGCGACCATGTTTGATACCCGCACTCTGCATTCCAAAGAGGTGCTGGCGCGAATTATCGACGCGTTTGGCGACAAAGTATTTGACACCGTTATTAAACGCACGGTGAAGTTCCCCGACGCTACCGTCTCGGCAGAACCGATTCTTTCCTACGCCTCAAACCATTCGGGTGCAGAGGCATATCGCCAGCTCGCCCGCGAACTCATTAGTCGAGGGGGAGCACCCTAAAGGCTCCCGCAACGAAAGAATTTCTTGCTCAACCCCGCAATGACCGACGCGCGGTCGCCCACCCGGCACCGCGCGTCGGGTTTGTGCGTGGGCTAAACAACGCCGGGAAGTCTTGAAACTACCCCCCAACACAGGGCAAAATATAAGTAGCTAGTTTACATCTCGACAATAGCTTGAGAAGAGGACGCTGCCGTGAGGGCACCGACAACAATCATCAACCAGCAGGGAAAATCCGCCGAAAATACACCCGGCTTCACCCTGACACTTCAGAACTTCGAAGGTCCCTTTGACCTTCTCCTTTCCCTTATTTCCCGCAGAAAACTCGATATTACCGACGTAGCGCTCGCCGAAGTTACCGATGAATTTTTGCACTATATCAACCAACTTTTTGAGAGCCAGATAGACACCGCTCTTGACCAAGCAAGCGATTTCTTGGTTACTGCCGCTACTCTGCTCGATTTGAAAGCAGCACGGTTACTTCCCCGCGGTCAAGTGGAATCAGAAGAAGACGTGGCTTTGCTGGAGGCTCGTGACCTACTCTTTGCACGGTTGCTTCAGTACCGCGCTTACCGCGATGTAGCCGGTATTCTCGCTGAACGCTATGATTCCGAGGCGCAGCGTTTTCCCCGAGATGTTGCTCTAGAACCCCAATTTGCCCAGGTTTTACCTGAATTGGTTTTTGAGACAAGCCCCGAAGAATTTGCTCAGATAGCGGCGAAAGCATTGAGTGCTTCGCATTTTGAAGATGAACCGCATGAGAATTTGGCGCAGGTTGAGCTAGGGCACCTTCACCAGCCCCTCACTACCATTGCGGACGAAGAAAATTTCATTGTGCAACGCTTGGCAGAAAATTCCCAGGAGTCCTTTTCGAATCTCATTCGCGGATGCGGAGAATTCGAAATAGCCGTTTATCGTTTTCTGGCGGTGTTGGAGCTGATACGCAATGGGGCAGTAGAGGTAACTCAAGCTAACCCCCTGGGCGAAATTTCTGTGAGCGCTGTCGGGGAAAAATCCCCGGTGCCTGAGTTACAGAAGGAGGCAAGTGTATGAGCGATATAACGGGAGTAAACCCCGATTTTACGGACGACGACCTTGCCATCCTCTCGTCGGGCGCATGGAACCCGGAGGGGGACGACGCCCCAGCAGAGACGCCTGAACAGCAGGTAGAGGATTCTCTTCCCGAGATTCCCGAAGCGCCAGATAATCCGTGGGAGCAACCCGAAACCGCCGAATCGTATGCGCAACAGCAGCAGGAAAAACCGCGCACGGAAGTTAAGCGTTCTGAAATTATCTCGCGGGTTGAGTTGATTCCCGGCGGCGTCAAAGCAGCTATTGAAGCAATTTTGGCAGTTGCAGATGCGCCCGTCAGCGTACGCGAGCTGTCCTCGGCTCTGATTGTTTCCGAATATGAAGTGGAAAAAAGCTTAGACGAGCTTTACCGCGAATATAACGGATACGAGGACGGGCAAACGGTTCACGAACCCCGAGGGTTTGAGCTACGCAGAATCTCTGGCGGATGGAAGCTCTACTCGCGACATGACTTCAGCCCATGGGTGCAGCGGTTTGTGGTGGGAGACTCCACGGCAAAACTCCCCAAAACGGCTATGGAAACTCTGACCGTTGTGGCTTATCAACAGCCGGTGACCAGAAGTTATGTGGCAAGTGTTCGCGGAGTAAACGCCGATGCGGCCTTTCGCACCTTGCTCAAACGTGGACTGATTGCAGAGACCGTTCCCGAACCAGAAACCGGTGCTCATCAATACATCACCACCGATGTATTTCTTCAAAAGCTGGGCTTAGGTTCTTTACAAGAACTGCCCGCCTTGGCGCCCTACTTACCTGATATTGACGACATCGAACTAGCAACCGAAACACCCTAAAAGATTCAGCGGAGATCATTTCTCTGCGATGCAGACAGATAGCGCACTCATTGCGCAGAGAACAAGAGAGAAAAAGGGAATACACATGGCAGGAAGAACTGGAAGCGGAGCAGGAAACCACGGACGCGGCGGAGCAGGTCGCGGGTTCGGCAAGAATAACGAATTCCGCGGTGGCAAGCCCGGAGGAAAATCAGGTGGATTCAAGGGTAAGGGTTCCAACAAGGGAGCTAAGCCTGGTGCACCCGGCGGCCCCCGTAAACCGGGTAAGGGTCAGGGGCCTAAGTTTAAATCAGGTAAGCCCTTTGCCGGTGAATTCGGCGAGTTCCGCCCTAACAACCGCAAGAATAGCAACTACGCTGGTCCCCACCGCCCGCGTCGTCCTAAAGCAGACCCCGTAGATCATTACGATTTCTATGACCACGAAGGCGTTCGCCTGCAGAAGCTGATGGCTCAAGCTGGTGTGGCGAGCCGCCGCGTGTGTGAAGAAATGATTGAAGAAGGTCGCGTGACAGTCAACGAGCAGCTAGTCACCGAATTGGGTGTTCGCGTCAACCCTGATGAGGTTTCAGTCCGAGTTGATGGAATCACTATTCAGACCAATGACAAGCTTGTTTACATGGCGTTTAACAAGCCTGCAGGCGTTGTCTCCACTATGGAAGATCCCGACGGTCGCCCCTGCATTAGCGACTTCTTGCGCAAATCTATGAATCAGCGCGTATTTCACGTGGGGCGTCTCGATGTTGAAACAGAAGGTTTGCTTCTTCTCACCAACGACGGCGAACTCGCTAACCGTTTGACCCACCCCTCTTATGAAATTCCTAAGACCTATCTGGTGCAGGTGCGCGGTCCTGTGGAATTGGGTGTGAGCAATCAGCTAAAGAAGGGCGTTCGTTTGGAAGACGGCGTCTCCCGAGTTGACGATTTCCGCCTGGTTGATTCAACTCCCGGTCACGTTTTGATTGAGGTTGTTATTCACTCCGGTAAGAACCGTATTGTTCGCCGCATGTTTGAAGAAGTCGGCTACCCCGTAGAGAAGCTGGTTCGCGTAGAGATGGGGCCGGTTCGTATTGGATCGCAGAAACAGGGCACTATTCGAAACCTTTCTAAGGTTGAGATTGGTGAACTGCTTGCTTCGGTAGATATGTAAGAATCGTTGCGCTTGACAGGGGAGAAACGAATGGAACCGGCAGAAGATCAAAACCTCTCTGCCCTTGCTGGCCCGGTGCTCATTATTGGTACCGGTCTGTTAGGGGCATCGGTAGGTTTGGCTTTGCGCGCCCAGAAGATACCGGTGTATCTCTCTGATGTTTCTCCGACCATAGAAGCAATTGCAGAGGATATTGGTGCGGGTCGCTCCCTCCGCGCGGTAGCTACCGAACGCGGGGTTGCGCCGTCGGATCTTCGGCAACTGCTGGGGAGCGAACCTCAGTTGGTGGTGGTTGCAGCGCCACCGGATGTTTGTGCGCAAATCGTGGTCGAGCAGCTCACCCTCTGGCAACATGCAGTTGTCATTGATATTGCTTCGGTGAAATTGTCGATTCTGCAACAGGTTCAACAATCGGGTGTAGATACTTCCCGTTATCTAGGTACACACCCGATGGCTGGTCGAGAAAAATCTGGCCCTGTTGCAGCGCGCGGGGAGCTCTTCACCTCCCGCCCTTTCGTCGTCTGCAAGCATCCAGACGTTTCGCCCACTGCTGTGCGACTAGCGCAAACAATGGGAATTGAGATGGGATCCACCCTGACCTACCTCGACGCCGCAGAGCACGATCGAGCGGTCGCCCTGATTTCTCATGTGCCCCAGGTGATGAGTTCTCTGATGGCATCGCGCTTGCAAGAAACACCCTTATATGCGCTGGGGCTAGCAGGGCAAGGCCTGCGGGATACCGTTCGAATCGCTGGATCTGACCCCGGATTGTGGATTCAGATTTTAGCGGCAAACTCAGAAAATATAGTGCCCACGTTGCTGGGGGTGCGGGATGATTTGGAGCGGCTCATAACAACTTTAGAAAATCCCACTGCTGCAGGAGCACGCCTAGATATCGCCCAGCTCATGAGCGAAGGCAACGCCGGGGTAGCTAGGATTCCAGGTAAGCACGGTGGGGCTCCCGAAGCTTTCTCGCAACTTACTGTTCTGGTGGACGATACACCGGGGCAGATTGCCCGGCTACTCATCGACATAGGGGAGCTCGGGGTCAACATTGAGGATCTCCGATTAGAACATTCTCCCGGACAACCTGTGGGTATGGCTGAAATTTCGGTCAATCCCAACGAACACGAAAAACTAGTAGAGGATCTCACCAGCGCGGGCTGGAAGGTCGTTCGCTAACAGAAAGGCAAAGATGAATAAGCTCGTTGTAGCAATAGACGGCCCTTCCGGCTCAGGCAAATCTTCGGTGTCTAAGGCGGTTGCACGCCACTTTAACCTGCAGTACCTCGACACCGGGGCAATGTACCGTGCTCTCACCTGGTACTGCCTGGAACAGCAAACTGATCTGACGAATCCCGAGGCAATCATTGCCGCCGCTGAAAAATTTCCCCTGCACCAGGGCACCAGCCCCGATGAGGAGTCAATCGTAGTGGGGGAGACCGACGTTGCAGAAGCAATCCGTGAACCCGGCATCTCGGGTTCGGTTTCTGCCGTAGCATCGGTGCCGCGCGTGCGGGAAATCCTGATTCAGATGCAGCGAGATGCAATCGCTGCCGCCCCCCGCGGAATGGTCGCTGAAGGACGCGACATCACCACCGTCGTCGCTCCCGATGCCGATGCGCGGGTTCTACTCACCGCCTCCGAAGAAGTTCGCATGGCTCGCCGGGGGCTTCAGCTCGGCGGTACCCAGAGCTCATCTGACCTACAAAAACAGGTTGTGCAGCGTGATGCTAAAGATTCCAAGGTCAACAACTTCACTGAGGCAGCCGAGGGCGTTGCTCTGGTTGATTCTTCTGATCTTGATTTTGACCAAACTATTGCAGCGGTGATTGCCGCTGTTGAAAAACAGATCAATAGCTAGTGCCTGCACTAGACTGTTCACAGATACTTAGACCATAGAAAAGAGGTTGCGACGTGGAAGAAAATATCACTCCAGAACGCGACGATTATGAGGATAAATTCCTCGGCGGTGGCTCAGATGACGTCTCCGAACGCCTCGCTGAAATTGATGATGAAACCGCAGAACAGCGCGCCGAAGCTCTCCTAGCAGGGCTCGAAGACTACGAACTCGATGAGGAAGACCAGGAACTTCTAGGTTCTTGGGGTTTTGAAATTAACGAGTCCGATCCCGAAGAAGCCGACCCAGTAGTTGCCATCGTGGGCCGCCCCAACGTTGGTAAATCAACCATCATTAACCGCATTATCGGCCGCCGTGAAGCCGTGGTTGAAGATAAGCCTGGCGTTACCCGTGATCGCGTATCGTATAAGGCTGAGTGGGCTGGCAAAGATTTCACCCTGGTCGACACGGGCGGTTGGGAAGCAGACGCCAAGGGTATCGACGCGCAGGTTGCAGCGCAGGCTGAAATCGCTGTGGCGCACGCCGACGTCGTTCTGCTGGTGGTTGACGCCATTGTAGGTATTTCTAATACCGACGAAGCGATTGTTCGTATGCTCCGCCGCGTCAAGAAGCCTATTCTGTTGGTTGCTAATAAGGTCGACGCCGAGCATCAAGAAGCTGAAGTTCACGCGCTGTGGTCGCTGGGCATGGGGGAGCCATTCCCTGTTTCCGGTGTCCACGGCCGTGGTTTGGCAGATATGCTCGACGCCCTCCTCAAGGTGATGCCCGAGCACTCGCAGTATGCTGAACCTGAAGCACTGGGCGGACCCCGCCGTATTGCACTGGTTGGTCGCCCCAACGTAGGTAAGTCCTCGTTGCTGAACAAACTCGCTGGTGAAGAACGTGCCGTGGTTAATGATCTAGCGGGCACTACCCGCGACCCCGTGGACGAAATCGTCGCATTGGGCGATCGCCCCTGGCGTTTTGTAGATACCGCAGGTATTCGCCGCCGAGTGCACATGGCAAAGGGCGCAGATTTCTACGCTTCACTCCGTACCCAGACCGCTATTGAGCGCTCTGAAGTTTGTGTTGTTTTGCTGGATGTTTCTGAGCCGATTTCTGAGCAGGATGTGCGAATCATTCAGCAGGTTGTTGATTCAGGCCGCGCCCTGGTTCTGGCGTTCAACAAGTGGGATACCCTCGATGAAGAACGCCGCGAACTGCTAGAGCGCGAGATTGACCGTGACCTCGCCCACGTAGCGTGGGCACCGCGCGTCAACATTTCTGCGCGCACTGGATGGCACAAGGACAAGCTGGTTCCCGCACTGGAAACTGCCCTTGAGGCATGGGATTCTCGTATCTCCACCGGTCGCTTTAATGCGTTCTTGGGCGAGATTGTGGCAGCGCATCCGCACCCCTTACGCGGTGGCAAGCAGCCCCGTATCTTGTTTGGCACGCAGGTTTCTTCGCGTCCGCCTAAGTTCGTTCTGTTCACCACCGGTTTCTTGGATCCTGGCTACCGCCGATTCATTGCCCGCCGCCTGCGTGAAACTTTCGACTTCACCGGTACGCCGATTGAAATCTCGATGCGCGTTCGCGAACGCCGGACCCTCGGTGAGCGCCAGGCAGCAAAACCTGGTAAAGCGTCCAAGGGTGGACGCCCGAAGAGTACCCGTCGTTAAATTAAAAACGGCAATTGAATTATTGATAAGGTGGCGGTTTCTCCCTGGGAAGGAACCGCCACCTTCTTAATGGAGCAGAGTTTTCTCGTTGCATATTTTCTATGGGCGGGTAGAAAAGGCTTGCATATTAATTGGTGGTTATGCATGCTTGAAGCAAGTGAAACCTTTCGGAGAAAGTAGCGTTATGATGAACTCTTTAGCTCTGGTTACTGGTGCATCATCCGGTATCGGTCTGAATATTACCAAGGAGTTAGCAGCACGTGGGCATGACATAATTGCTGTCGGTTCTTCGGAACGTGTGCATAAAGTGCAAGAGCATATTGAAGGGGTCAGGATTTACGCCGTTCAAGCCGACCTCACCACCGACGAAGGTCTGGATAAAATTTGGGCCAAGTTTGAGGGGCTAAATCGTCACTTGGATGTGGCAGTGCTCAATGCTGGCAAGAGCCTAGGCGGGGCATTTCACGATACTGACCTAGAAGATGAGCTCTATA
The DNA here is from genome assembly GCF_042677725.1 of Rothia amarae. Taxonomy (NCBI): domain Bacteria; kingdom Bacillati; phylum Actinomycetota; class Actinomycetes; order Micrococcales; family Micrococcaceae; genus Rothia; species Rothia amarae. The sequence goes on along the minus strand of NZ_JBHUCN010000010.1, from coordinate 81,399 downwards.
TGTTGCAGCTCAACGTGATTTCGCAGGTGAAGTTGGCGAAAAAGGTAGTGCACCGCATGGGCAGTCAACGAAGCGGGCGAATCCTGATAACGTCCTCGATGTCTGCGCTGACACCTACTCCGTTTGAATCTATTTACGGTCCCACACGCGCTTTTATGTACAGTTTTGCGCAGGGTCTTCGTGAGGAGATGAAAGATTACGGGGTGTCGGTCACTGCTTTACTACCAGGAGCAACAGCTACCAATTTTCATCACACGGCGCAGATGGATAACACCAAATTTGGTGATAACTCGTGGAAGAATGACCCGGCGGAAGTTGCTCGCCAGGGTGTCGAGGCACTTTTCGCTGGAAAAGATCATGTGATTGGTGGAAACAAAGAAACTCAAATGGACGCGCAGCGCAAAATGACGATGTCTGAAGCGGATAAGGCCAAGGAATTTGCCAAGGATAGCCGCCCTCAGGTATAGATTTTTGAGGTGTGATTGAGACCGCCCTAAAAAGTTTGAATTTTGGGGGTTCTCAATTTTGCGTTCAACCCAAAGCTGGGTATAGTTATACGAGTGCTTGAGGGAAACCTCGAGAACAATCGGGTTGTGGCGCAGCTTGGTAGCGCACTTGACTGGGGGTCAAGGGGTCGCAGGTTCAAATCCTGTCAACCCGACACAGAAAAGCCCCACTGACTAGGCATTACGCTTAGTTGGTGGGGCTTTTGTCGTAGGTTCAAATAACAGCATACCGCCGTTTTGCCGCCACATTCACCCCAAAAGCTCACCAAGGGCACCCGTAAAATCAACCACGCCCTCACGCTCCACATAGTACCGGCGCGTAATCTCAGGCGACGAATGGCCCAGCGCCTTACCCGCCGCCTCCATACCCTCGGCGCGCTCAATCAAAGTAGCCACAGCCTTGCGGTAATCAGAGAATTTCACGTGCGCGTACTCTGCAGGTTTCGCAGAGCGCCACATGCGCCGCATATTCGAATCACTAATATGCGTCCCATTTCTCGTACAAAAGACAGGCGCATTCAGATCTGCGCGTTCACGACGGGCACGCAGCACAGCCTCAACAAATGCGGGCATCTTCAAACCACGCTCAGAGTACAAACTCTTAGGAGTAGGCATGACCATGAGCCCCTGACCTTTGACAGCCGTTAGGGTGCTCGTAATGTAGAGCGTCCCTGTCGCAAAGCTGACATTCTGCCAGGAGAGCGCGAGCACCTCACCAGGACGACAACCGGTTCCAGCGAGTACGTCCACAAAATCTAGAAGTAGCCGGGCGTTGCGCGGTGGACCGGGCGCGCTCTCGGTTCCCCATGCAATGATTCCCTGGCGTATTGCCCGAATGTCCTCTACGGTCAGAGCCTTGACCGTCTTATGCGGTATTGGTGGCGTATCGGTGTATGCGGCGGGGTTATTTTGGAGTGCGCCGTCTTGTACGCACATTTTGAAGATAAGTCCGAGGCAGACTTTCGCGTGCCTTGCCGACGTCGCCCCGCCAATGGTCTCACCGTGTACGGTGCGCGGTTTCGCTACGTCCTGCAGGAACGTGTTCAGTCTGGATGCGGTGGCTTCACCGATGGTTAGCTGACCGATAAGGGGGACGATGTGCAGCCTGGTGGCTTGCTCGTAGGTGCGGTATGTGGAGGGCTTCAGACCTTTGCCGGGTAGGGTTTCAAGCCACATTGCGGCAACCTGGCTGATGGTTGATTGTGCGCTGATGCCGGTGCGGGTGGGGGTGACCCGTGTTTTTGCTTTGGCTTTTAGTTTGGTGATGGCGCGAGCTTTGGTTTTGTCGGTTGCGTAGATCCTTCGTGTTGCGCCGTCTGTGTCGCGTATGCGGGCGTTGGCTTGCCAGCTTCCGTTTGTTAGTTTGGTGGTGTTGATTTCTCCGAGTTGGCCGATGGGGAGGCGTTCGCGTGGCATTGGTTTTCTCCTGGTTTTGGGCGCGTTGTAGTGCGGGAAACTTTTGTGGAAACTTTTGTGCTGAAAAATCGGGTGGCTAGAGTTCGCCGCGTTCGATGAGGATGCGGTCTGTGAGTACGGCGGGGGTGACGTTGTGCTCGTCTGCTACGGTCTGCAGTGGCATGTCTTTGATGCCGTGGGGTATGCGGGGGAGTAGGGCTAGGGCGGTTGCTCTGCGGGCGCGCCGTTCCCTTTTACTGGTGGCGCAGGTGTCACCCCTAGCTATGTGCATGAGTTCGTGGGTGATGGCACAGCGGGCTTCTATGCGGGTGAGGGTGCGGTCTATCCAGATGCATTTGATGCCGTCTGTGTATGCTGCTGCGTGGGTGAGGTGGGTGGGGTGTATTTCGATGTGCGGGGGGATAGGAACCGGCAAGTCGAATGTGTGTTCGAAAAGCATGCGCCCATGTTACCCACCAGTAATCTTTTAATCCAAGTGCGCAGCAATCACCGTTTCAAGGTTAGAGAGCACCGCGCGCACATCCGTAGGCATCGCATCCACACGACGCACAAGCACCCCATCCACCTCTGGATTATAGATACCTGCCTCTTCATAAGCGGAAAGAAGCACAGAGATCTGCGAGCAACCCAAAAAATCAGCCAGCTTCTCCACGGTCGCATCCTTGGGAATACGTGACTCACCACTCACCAAACGGCGAAATGTTTTTTCCGCCACACCATACTCTTGCTCAAGCGACGTCCACGGCTTACCCACCTGCCCACGACGCAACAACATACGCTCAGACAACTTCATTACACTTCTCCTACTTCCTGCGATTCCTCACCAAGTGCATCAAAATATTCTCGACGTCGAACATGACCAACATTCTCCTCATCAGCAGCCAAAGCAACATCGGACCGCTCAGGATGAAAAGATTCAGACTCGACGGTCTTGTTTTCTGCCATGAGCCGCACAATTTCCACGACCGCCTTGCGCTCTGATTGATCTAACTTGTCTGCGTAAGCAGGAAGCTCGAATCTTTCATAGGTTGGCGCGACACCTGCAGCTTTTTCGAGTATGTCCACCGAAACACCAAGCACGGTAGAGAACGCTTTCAGCACCTCGACATCCGGCTTCTCAGGATGATTTCCAGATAGATACCTGGAGACAGTGGGCTGGGAAAGCTTGTAGCCCCGTGCGGTCGCAAGCTGGGCTATTCGGTTGGTTGAATACCCGTTGCGATTATTTTTTTTGAGCGTTTCGGAGAGTGTGGTCATAGCTCTATTCTCTGTGCTTATTCCCTTGAAATACAAGGTGAGTTTGCTTTTTCGTGTCCAATAAATACAAGCCTGTAACTCGCCAGTTTGCAGTGTTTTCAGAAAAAACTTCTAAACCTTACTAGACAAAGTTGTCCAATGCTGTTTATAGTTTAGTTATTCACTTATTCCGAATAAGCGAATAAGCCCACAAGATGGGCGGTGCTGATTGATAACTGAATTTTTATACATACAAAAATCACTACTGAACCCAGGAGGTTCACTATGGAAATTCAGAACCGCGCATTCACTGCGCGAGTAAAGCCGGGCGCCCTGAAGATGGCACTCGAATTTCACCGATTCACCTATCGGAAACTAGAACAGCTTTCGGGTGTATCGAAATCAACAATCGGGAACCTAGCCAACGGCAGGGCAACCACATGCAACCCTGAGACCGCCGCTAAGATCGCTGAAGCATTCGGGGTGAGCACTAATAATCTTTTTATGCTCGAACCTATTCACTATGCAGACGAAATGAATAAGGTGGCGGCGTGATTGTTGCCCTTGACCCACGAACACGGCTGAGTGAGCAGGAAGCCGCCGATTACTTGGGTGTAAGCATCCATCAGCTGCGCAAATGGCGTGTACAGGGCACTGGCCCCAAGTTCACGAAGCCGAATTACCGCACCATCCATTACCGAGTCTCATGGCTTGAGGACTACCTCGCTCAAGAAACACGAGAACCAATCATCTAAGGAGAAGAAAGAATGTCAGTCACATTACCTACTAAGACCGATTCGCTGCAGATCTTCAATTTCGCTGGCTTCCAGTTGCGCGCGCTACTCAAAGACGGCGCACCCTGGTTTGTTCGGAACGATGCCTGCGTAGCACTCGGTTTAGGAAATCCATCCCAGGCAGTTGTCAACTTCGATGAGGAAGATAAGGGGGTCACTACTACTGACACCCTTGGAGGTCGCCAACAGGTAGCCGTCATTTCTGAGGCTGGCCTGTATCAGCTCATTTTTCAGTCTCGCAAGGAAGAGGCTAAGGCTTTCAAGAAGTGGGTTACTTCTGAGGTGCTTCCGCAGATCCGTAAGACCGGTTCGTATGAGAAGCCTAAGACTTTGGAAGAGCGTTCGCTTGAGCTTATTCAAGACCTCACGGCTGAGCTTGAAGCGGCTCGCCCAAAGGTGGAGGTCTTCGACAAGGTTCTTACCCATGACCATACGTTTGGTTTCCGTGAGCTGTGCAAGAACTTGCGTGAGCATTTCCCTATCAATGAAACCGACGTTAAGCGAGTCATGCGAGATAAGGGTCTGCTGTATCAGCGTGGGCTGGTTGCTACGTCGAAAGCTGTAGACCAGGGCTGGGCGGTTCAACGCGCTTCAGGTATCTGGGGCGGTAAAGAAAGGTTTCAGCCACGGTTCACTACTAAGACGCTGGAATGGCTACTTGACGAACTGGCTCCGCTTGAGGATGTGGCGTAATGCGTGATTTGCGGGTGTCTACGAAATGGTCTGGCGCGGTTCGCGCTACAGATTTTCAGCGCAGGGTGCATGTCTCACGCACCGATAAGCGACCCACCACAGACGAGAACCGGCGGGCTTTGAAGTATTGGCTTGCCCACCACAACAAAGTTCTTGCTGCTCAGAAATAGGAATGGCCCTGCCTGAACCATTCAAGAAGTTACCACACAACTTGGAAACCCAGACAGGGCGCACATGGAAAGCATATCTCTGAAATGTCAGAAAGATAATGACTAACCCAAAGAAAGTATATCACATGAAGTACATACTGCAATTTTTCAACACCAAACAGCGTATCGCAATCGTCGCTATTGCGCTGGCAGCCCCCCAAGCTCTCACGGTCTCAGGAAACGGGGCAGCACTACTGCTCCTAGCCCTCGCCGGGTTCATCGCCTGGGAAGAATCAAAGAAAAACAAAGGATAAACATAAGTCATGACTAATCCCCATCCCCATTCCCCTCGCACGTTTGACCTTTTCGAAGAAGCCCGGCACGCCACCGAGCGCCGCACCTTCCAGCATGTCATCGAGACCCTGGAAGCTAAAGCGGAAGCCCTAGAAGAACAAGCGCACGCTATCCGGTCAGTCACCAAAAACCTGATTGACCCCGAATATGACGCCGTATGCCAGGCGGCACCGGACGCCCGAGAGATTGAAGAAATCGCCGCCGACCTACGCGGCACTCTCGCACCCGAAAAGGACGACGCACCCCAATCCCCAGACACCCCAAGGAGTACCAAATGAGATACCGCACCCTACTACGCAAAGGCATCAAAGGCATCACCCCCGGCGACGAAACACACAACCGCATGGTTACCGCCTCCAAAATCTCAGCAACCGCCATCCCCTCACGCTCACCCTACGAGTCCTACTTTTCACTCTGGCACAAGATGGCAGGAACCCTGCCCTGGGGGATTGACTCGGAAGCTGACCAACTCGTCATGGGCAACATGCAAGAACCCATCATCGCGGACTGGTTCGCATACAAACACCCTGAATTCAATGTGCGCGACCCTAAAAGCCGCGTATGGATAGCCCCAGAGCATTCACTCATTGGCGCTACCCCTGACCGAATTATCGAGCAAGGTGGCGACGTCGTGGCCCTACTCGAAATCAAGCATTCCCGCTCAGATGGGTGGGGCAAGCCTGGCACTGAAGAGATCCCTGACCATTACTACGACCAGGTTCAGCTTCAGATGCACTGCACCGGCGTTCATAAGACCTACGTTCAGGCTCTCGTGTACGGGACGCCGAAAGAGTACGTGGTGCAGTACGCGCCAGAGCATGCAGAATCACTTATCAACGGCGCCCTATCCTTCCTCGAAGCCCTGGCTGCAGGGGAGCAGCCAGATATTACCGACCCTGAGCACCTAGCGACCTATGACGCCGTGAGAGCACTCCACGACAACGTAGAGGATAAACAGGTGGAGCTCCCCGCGAATATCGCGGTTGCATACCTCGGGGCGTGTGAGCACCTAGAGACTGCGAAAAAAGAACAAGCAGCGGCTAAAACAATCCTGCTTGATGCCATGGGGGATTCAGCCCTAGCAACCTGTGCCGGTCACCTCATCGCCAAACGCTCTCAAAACAAGAACGGCGTTATCTCACTGAACAATCACAAGTCACGCCCCAAAGCGGCTGCACTTCGTGAAGAAACCAAACCTAAAAACAACCCGTTCCACGTCGTGGAACAGAAAGCAGCATAAACAATGAGCACCGCACTAGCACGCAACGAAAAAGTAAAATCCCTCGTATTCGCAAACCAAGCGCAGCACAAAGCAATGCTGCCACCTGACCAACAGGCACAAGTAACCGGCTGGCTATCCTCAGCCTACGCGGCTCTCTCCAAAGACCCGAACCTCGCACAAGCCGCAATGACCGCGCCTGAAACGTTCATCAATGCCATGAACGACGCCGCGCAACACGGTCTACGCCCCGGCACCACAGAGTATTACCTCACCCCGCGCAAGAACAAGGGACGCATGGAAGTGCTCGGCATCATCGGCTACCAGGGGCACATCGAACAGATGTACCGCTCAGGTAAGGTGCGCTCAGTCATCGTTGAAGCAGTCCACGAAAATGACTCATTCTCATGGAACCCTGGCGAGATGGAAAAGCCATCATTCCTTCCTGCAGGTGGCGGGGACGGCACCAGCTGGTTTTCTGGTAAGAAAGACCGCGGCGACCTGGTAGGCGCATTCGCTTACGCCATCATGGCAGACGGTGGAATCTCCAACGTCGTCATCGTGGACGCGGACCGAATCGCAGCCGCTAAGGACGCATCAGCCGGGTCACACTCCCAGTATTCACCCTGGCAGAAACACCCTAAGAGTATGTACCTGAAGACCGCAGCGCATGACCTCGCAAAGTGGGTGCCCACCTCAGCCGTTGACTTGCGAGAGAAAGCCCAGGCAACCGTAGGAAACCAGGCAGCTGTAGCGAACATGAACCATGCCGGGCAGGTACTCGCAAGCCATTCTGAGCCCGAGCCACAAGAAGTTCTGGAACCGGAATTTGTAGAAGAAATCAAAGCAGAAGAAGGCCCCGAGCAGGGAACCGGTGAACTTGCCGCTGAATCTCAGCTGAACGAGATTCGTAAACGCTACGCAAAGCAAGGGTATGAGAATGATGGGCAGATCGCCTCTGACCTTGAAGCAGCATTCAACCAGCAGGGCTTGAATATGCAGACTCTTACCCGTGAACAGGCTGACCAGGTACTCGCTAACCTAGCCGCCTAAACCCCTCTGCTAAAACCGTGTGCCCCTTCTTAGAACACTAGGGGAGGGGCACACCGTACCCACGGAGGAAGCTCAAATGTTCGCCCCAGAACCAAGCGGTCAAGAGACCCTGAACGCGCTTCAAGAGGGAACTCTGAAAGCTATCACCTACTACGGGCACATCATCAGATACAACCCGAAAAAGAAATACTTCGAATACCAATACCCCGGTGATAAGACCTGGGAATTTACTAACCCTACATGGCTCAGGGAAGCAGCCATAGCCTACGAAAAACGATAGAAAGGAGCGCCCGGTGAAAGACCAGAGGCACTGGATAAAAGTTACTCATGAGTTCCCTAGGCATCCTAAAACGCTGGCTCTTTCCGACGGCGCTTTCAGGTCACTAATCACCGCTTGGTGCTATGCCGCTGAGATGAAAACTGACGGTTTTTTGACAAAAAACTCGATAAAAACTCTCGCAAAACCCTCAAAAATTTCTGAACTTTTAGAAGCTGGTTTTCTCAAAAAAGACGAAAAAACAGGAGGGTACATACTCCACGATTTCACCAAGCACCAGACCGTCAAAGAAGAAACCAGCAAACAGGTGAGCCAGCAGAAAAACGCCGGTTCACAAGGGGGGAAAGCCTCAGCGCACAAACGATGGCACGCCGATAAAGGCATCAAAGACCCCGAATGTGAGCACTGCCAGGCGGCCTAAAACCGCTTACATTTTCGCTTACCAATCCGCTTACAAAAAAGTAAGCGAAAAAGTAACCAAGAAGAAGAAGAAGAAGAACTTAACTTAAGTACTCTGTCTGTCGTTAAGTACTTAAACGCGAACGCACGCGACGACAGGCAGAGGCAGAAAGAGAAAAATCCAATGACCATCAACAGGCCCCTCGCCAACCAGCTCGCTCAACCCATCACCGAATACCTCAAGCACTACCGCCCAGACCTCAAGCTCACCAACCAAATCGTCGCCAACCAAATCGCCAGCTCCGAACACGTCGGATCAACACCCGCCCAAATCATGCAAGCCGCCTGGAAACTCGCAGACCACCTAGCAAACCGAGGCACCAAATGGAAAACCTTCGGGATGCTCCCCTCCGTCATCGAAAGCCTCGCACCCTGGGGCTTCGAATGGGAGAACGACTGGGCAGAACCTTCGGACGTGGTCACCTCATGGGCTGGTGATCGGCGTCCTGCACCTCATGGCGGTAATGGGAATCATTCGCAGGAAGTGGAGGAGTGCCCAGCCCATACGGGTAAGCCGAAAAGTAACTGCCCTGGGTGTCTTGCGGATGTGAAAGCTGGTGATCGGGAGCCGTCGCAAATGAATGTGGTTTTGTGAGTCGAGGGCGTAACATGCCCGTAATAAGTCCAGGTTTGCCCCTGCCGGGCTTTTAGCCCCCTGTGCGGGTAATTGCTCACCTAACACATTTCTAGGCGCTTAGAACGCCACACAACAGTTTCAAAGAAACCGGCACGACACGCCCCCAAAAGCCCACCTAAAAGCCTTGCAAACGGACACACCACGCCCTAAACTAAAACCACCACACAACAAAAACCCGAAAGGAAAAAGCCATGCCCCTGCTCTACCGAGACCCAGGATTCCGGCACTTCGAACCACCAGACACCACCGAATGCGCCAACTGCGCAAACACCGTCCCAGACGACACCATCACCCCATCAACCACAGGTGAACCACTCTGCTACACCTGCGCCACCAACTGGAACAACTAAGGAAAACACCATGACCCGCGAACAAGAAAACTACATCGCAAACAACCGCGAAATCACCCCCGAACCCACCACAACCGGGCAACCCAAAATGAGCAAAAAAATAGCCGTAGCAACCACCCTCGCCCTCGTCGCCGGCCTCGGACTCCACGCCAACACCACAACCCACGACGACCGAACCATCGAAGCCCGCTCCGGCTTCAGCAAAGCTTTTGCCAAGATCCCCGGCCAGAAGCCATACCCCCGCCCCCGCGGCTAAAAAACACCATCACCCGAAAGAGAAGAAAACATCATGACTATCAACCGACGAAACCTCGTCAAGGCGCCGCATGGTCTGCGCCTGCAATCCTGGCCACCGCGACTGTACCGGCTTATGCGGCGTCGCAGACCTGCAACAGTAGCCTCGCCCTGGTGAAACAGGAGTCGGTGGCGGGGGAGTACATCCTCACCGGGTATGTGGAGGGCAACCTTGAGGGCTTGTCCTTGACCGGGCAGTTCCAGAACCTCCCCGACCCAACCAACTGGCAGATCAACGAGCGTGTGGCGGTTTATACCGGCACCCAGGACTACCTTTTCTTCACCGCAACCACCACCGCCACTTCGGTCACTGTGGGCGGGAAATGCGCGGCCACCGTTACAACCGCACGAGAACTCAAAACACGCGAATAACAGGAAGCGAAAAATGGAAGACCAATATCTAATTCTTACCGCAATCTTTACGTCATTCGCCGTCATCTGCGTACTCACATCAACCCGTTAGAGAAAGAGGAAAAGTAAATGAGCAACAACGAATACCCCGAAGAAATCTACATCTGCTGTGAAAACCATGGCTCGCTTGTAGATGAAATCGACTATGGCGGTCGCCAAGTAAAAGTGATGACAGAAAAAGCCTACGATTTTGGCAAGAAACACGCCCTGGCTGACACCGGCGACTGGCATAACCTCACGGGAGCTATCAAGGCTGGTGAGCCTATCGACTTCGAGAAGCTAGACGGTCAGAAAGTGCGAATCACTAATGGTCAATCTTCCGCGGAGTCAAAAATATACCGGAATGAATACTATCTGATAGATAGACCAACCGGGTGGTACTGCATGTTTGGTGATGCTTTCAGGGACGCCTGGAAAGGTTCGGATGGCTGGACTCTTTGGCTTGACGGTGAAATCCCCATGAAGAAACAAACCGCAGAACAGCTACCTTTTGGGACTAGTTTCAAAGATTCTCACGGGCATGAGTACGTTGTTGTGGCTCATGGGAGGGTACAAGCTCTTTACGGGAACTGCAACGTGACGCCGGCGAAAAACATTGTTGTCGCTGAGGTTGTTGGCATGTACGGGCAGAAAGAGAGCGAATAAATGAAACTCACAATTACTGTCAAACACACGGATGAGGGCTGAGATGTTCTAGTCGAAGAAGAGGAAGTGCTAAATGATACAACTTTCACAGAACGTATTGCGGCTCTTTCTTTCGCCCGTAGAGCCGTCGAAAGTGCAGAGAATAAATTAGTGGAGGAAGTAAAGAATGACTGAAAACATCGACGACCTCATTGACCGGCTTCGTGAGCTAGACCAGTCGGCAAGCCCCGCACCGTGGCACATAGAGCCTTATGAAAACATGGTAGTGACTGGGGACGATGAAACAGGGGAGGAAATCGGGGCTACTTATTACGGTCGGAAAAGAAGTAAGAAGCAAAGGGCAAACAGGGAAATGCTGACCGATGCCCGCAACGCTGTCCCTGCTCTGCTCGCTGAGATTGAGCGGCTATATGCTGAACTTGAAACTGCCAGAGAAGAGGCATGGGAGGCGTGCGCGGATAAAGCCTATGAGCTGTATCTATCAGAGGAACAGCGCGACGAGCTAATGCAAGCCAACCCTTACCGTGAGGAATCGGCGTGAGCGTCCGGTGTGAAGCTCACGTAGCTACCCCTAATGGCCACGTTTTCTATACCTCTGACCACCCGATAGCCGACGGCATGACACTCGAAGAGTACCTGCACTACATCAGGTATGAGCGGGCGATCTACACGCCGGGGGAGCACACCACATACACGGTGGAATGGCCCCAGGAAAACATCGTCGTGGAAACCTGCAAGCGTGACGGGATAGTAACGACCCGCCGGTTCTACGACCCCGACCAACCAGAACTCTTCTAAAGGAGAAAAAATAATGAAACTGTCTGATTATCAGGCGCGTGCCCTGGAAACCGCGCTACCCACCGCGCTCACACCCGAATACCTGGCACCCATGATTGTGGGTGAGGTAGGGGAGCTATTCGGCGCTCTAGCTAAGAGTATGCGTGACGGCTGGGATGAGGAACGCACCAAGCAGACTCTCACCAAAGAGCTGGGCGACGTGGCTTGGGGAGTAGCAGTCTGTATGCACGAACTCGGCATAACCGAAGAGCCCCCAGTCGATGAAGAAGCAGAAGGAATCGGCGACAGCGCCGCTTTGGGGATGCTTCTTTCCCTTGCTTCATACCTAGCAAAGTTCCACTACCACTCGGACAAAGCCCAAATGGGTGAGTCACTGATAGCTATGTGGATAGCTTTGCGGGCTTTTGCGTATTCAATCACCGGCTTGTCTTTTGATGAGGTGCTGGAAGCTAACCTTGCGAAACTCGCTGACCGTAAACAGCGCGGCGTAATCGGCGGGAGTGGAGATGAGCGATAGGCATCTCGGTTACGTCAAAGGTGAGTACATCATCAAGAACTCTAAGATGCCAATCAACCTGCTGGACGAAATCAATAAGAAAGAAGAAGAAAACTAATGGCTGAGGTTCATTTCAGGGGGACTATTACTAACGATCCTGCCCTAGCTTTCACGCCACAGGGGACACCCTCGCTGAAGCTGCGTGTGGCTGAGAATCATTCCTTCTACGACAAGGACCGGCAGGAATGGAAGCAGACCGGGACAACCTGGCGCGACCTCACTTTCTGGGGAAAAAAAGCTGAAGAACTGGACGGTGCTTTCCGTAAGAATGATTGGGTGGCTGTCTCGGGTAAAGAGGAATCACGCGAGTGGGAGACCAAGACCGGGGAGAAGCGCACCAGCCTTGGCATGCGCGACCCGCTAGTGGGTATCATCCCGAAACCGAACCGGGACGGACAAGGCAATCAGCAACAGGGCGGTTTCCAACAGAGCAACCAGCAGAACGGGAACTACAACGGGCAACAGCCCCCGGCACAACCTCCCGCGGCAGACCCTTGGGGTGCTCAATCCGGTGGGAACTACAACTGGGGAGCACCAGAAGACGAAGAACCACCCTTCTAAACCAACACCAAAAACCCGGCTTGCTACGCACCACAAAAAGGCGTAGCAAGCCCATCAAAAGGACACACCATTGAAACCTATCCTCGCTTATAAACGCTACGACGTCGCCGTCTACCAGTGCCCACGATGCTGGCGCATAGCCAAAGGCACACCACAAACAGCCGAACAGCTCATCAACGAGCACATGAAAGAACCATGCAACTAGCCCTCCATATCATCCTGTTCTTACTCATCATTGGTGTAATCGCCTGCCTTATCGGTATCGGCTACTTACTCGCCATAAGAGAAGAACCAATCACATGCACACCCCTAGACCTCCTCGAAAGGAAAGACTAATGCCAGGCTACTCATACGGCGCAGCAGGCTCCACACCTAGCGATGTAGCACGCCTACGCCTAGAACTCAGCAAAGCCCAAACTGCTTACGACGCACTAGGCGAAAAACTACGAGAAGCGGCAGAAGCCAACAAACGCATCAGCGCAGCCCTGCAGAAAAAGGTTGAAGAAAACACCGGTCTCAAAGAAGTAAATAAGAAGCTCATGGCTGAGAGTAAGCAGATCACTAAGAAGTCTGAATCTTCGCTGGCAGAAGCCGAGCAAAAGATAGGTGAGCGTGACAGGCTTATCGCTGACCTACAGGAACGTATCGAAGAGACACCTGCCCCGGTTGCTGAGATCGTGACCTTCGAGGGGTACCTGAAGCCAGGCGCGTTGGAAAAGATGCAGGAGCTCGTGGCATGAATAAGTACGCTATCCCGCAAGCTGATGAAGAGAACATTTACAGTTTCACGGATAAGTTCGGTGACACCTTGAATGTTGTACCGGATGGATCTGGTGGCATTCTTTTCGAGATTGAGCACGCCGGAGAAACCGTATCTGTAAACATGGGCGCTGATGTTGTTCCGGCGCAGATTATGGCTATGTTCCGGTATGCCGTGGACTCTACGGGGATGCGCCCGCATGAGCTGAAAGAGAAAGCTATCAAGGGCGGTCTGCTTCGTCCCACACGGGAACCGAACCGGCAGGAGCGCCGCCGGGCTAAAAAGCCGGTGTTCAATCCCGGCGCAAGTTTCGGGGTGAAAGCATGATATTCGGGTTTATCGCGGGTACTGCTTTCGCCGTATTCATTATCGTCTGTGTATGCAAAATCGCTGTGTTGTTTGTGGATAAAAGTTTAGATACCAGATCATGGTTTCTTTCCGCTATCTGCCTCACCGGCTACGGTCTTTCATGCCTATTAGTTTTTGTTATCGCTGTGGCTTGGCTACTTGGTGCTATTGGGACGGTGTTGTTTTATGCAGGAGGTTAGTTTTTTCGTCCCTGGTGTGCCAGTCCCGCAAGGCTCAAAAAACGCCGGGGTAAGGGGCGGGCGCGCCTACATGTGGGAAGCGAACAAAAAGCACAAGCCTTGGCGTGACAAAGTGACAGCCGAAGCAACCAAACACCTTGGGGTATTCGGTAAAGACACCCCCGTTGAGGTTCACGCGATATTCGTTTTTGACCGTCCTAAGAGCGTGGCTGTGAAGAAACGCCCACGCATGTCCGTCAAACCTGACTTGGATAAGCTCATGCGCTCTATCTGCGACTCAATCAGCAAAGCGGGCGTGTGGGGTGATGATGCGCGCATGGTGAAGCTTGTTGCGCAGAAACTTTATCCGAATGAGACAATTCTTGCGCTGGGGGCGCACATAACTATTAGAGAGGCTAAATAATGCAGATTCTTGTTGATACTCACGGTTATAAGGCTCGTTGCCGGGTATGTGGTTATGTGACCCCGTACTATACGCAAGCGGCTGGGGCGCGTGAGCACGTGGCAGAGCATGAGGTAATGGAACATGGCAATTAGGTTAGGTGGGAAAGTTTTTCACTCTGGGCACGGGTGGGTTCGTTCCTATGAGTCTTGCGACTGCGACGGCTGCCAGGAAAAGCAAAAGGAGGGCGAATGAGGGACTATTTCGCCGCCGTTGGAATCAGCATATTAATCATTTATTCAGTGCAGGTAGCCATCATCTTTGCGGTCAGGTTGACACCGTTTGACGCTCTCTGGTGGTACAGGGTTCTATTTACAGCCGCCGTACTGAGCTACGTTCAACTACGACTGAAACGAGGTGGCAAATGAATTGCCGCGCATGTGGAGCCGACAAGCAGACCACACCACTCTGCGGTAAGTGTCTGCTGAAGGTGAAGGATCTCTGCACCAGCGCTCACGACGTCATGCCTCTGATGGGTGATGAGATAGCTAAAGAAACCGCGAAAGCTAGGCTAGGCGGCGGGGGAGGGGACGGAGCACCGGACGTTATCAGCTTCCACGCGCTCGAAGCCCGCGACGACCTCAAAGCAACTATCAAGGCGCTGCAGAGCCGGGCAGGGATGGGGGCGAACGGTGAGCCAATGACGTTACAGGCTAACTTGTGGCGGCTCCAGCGGCGCACCTCGCTCACCTGGGAGAAAGACCCACTCGGGCACCTCCTAGACGAACTCACCGACCGCGTGCGGGATTGTTGGCGCATCGTGGACCAGCGGCAAGAAAAAACCACCGCCGGGCACTGCACACAATGCGGGCACCTCATCAGAGCAGCACAAGGCACAGAGATAGTACGATGCCCAGGATGCGGACACAGCGACCAAACCCAGTCAATCAAAGACCGCCTCCGAGAAGAAACCCTCGACCGGCTCAACGGCTCAATGCTCACCGCCACCGAAATGGTAGTAGCCGCCGCACAGCTCGGGGAAACCCTCAAAGAACAGACCATCAGAGGGTGGCACAAGAAAGGCTGGCTCAGCAGGGACGCCCAAAAAAGGTACCTGTTTGACGACGTCTGGGAACTCATGGAAACCCCTACCCAAAAAAGGCGAGACACGCCAACAAAAAGTACACGATAAGCCTTGCTCTGTGGGTTGTTGTGCGGTATGTTTTATGTAGAGTCGATACGACTGGGTGAATAAGCTTCCTCCTATTCACCACGATGTTTCTTCTCTTAGACGAAGGTGTGTGTGTTTACGAACGCCAGAGCAAAGCCCCTCACAACGACCAGGTGAGGGGCTTTACTCATACCAAAACCAGAAAGGTGGCACAGATGGATGCTGGACTAGCGCGTAACGTTGCCGCCAACCGGCTCAAATGGGCACTAAGGCATGAGGAAGCACGAACTAAAGCCATCGGGCTAAAACAGTTCAACCTCGACCACGAGAGACCCATCAAGCACACAAAGGCTGACCCAACAGCACGGAAAGCCATCGGGAGAATCAAATGACTGATGAAGAACGCGAACTGTTGGACTGGCAACAGGACAGGCACACGCCGGTACTTACTTCGGATGATTTTGTAGAGCCAGACCTCACGGACTGCGACTAAAGGTTCCTCAATGGTGGTGCCGAGGTTAATCACCCACTCGCGCTTAGGTTTTGAGCGACAAGGAAAACCACATAACTAAATAGCGCCGGTACTGAAACTGAGTTCCCGAACGGGAGTAAGGGCTGATTCGTCCGAGAATCTTTTGTCAATCAGTTACTGGGCGTAGCGCGTGGAAGAAGAAACCACCAGGTTCGTGACCTGGCACGCGCACAAGGTCTCATAGATAACAAAAGACATTGGGGACTATGAGACCCTAGCGCACCAACCTTGATGGGGGTCAAGGAAGATGCGCGCCCGCCACCGTAGCTCAATAGGCAGAGCACCTGAATCATAATCAGAAGGTCGCAGGTTCGAACCCTGCCAGTGGCACATTGACCGCCTGCAAAGGGTACACAGTATCAAGGCATGATCGTTCACAGGCGGTCACACAAACAAAACAAGAGAGGGGGCAGCATGCAATGCGACGCTAAAGCCAAATCAACCGGCAAACGATGCGCACAAAAAGCCGTCCCCGGACTCAAAAAATGCCGGTACCACGGCGCAGGCACCAAAGCCGCGAAAGCCAAAAGCCGCCGCATCCAGGCAGAACAAAAAATCATGACCGAACTAGAACGGTCAGCCCTCACCGGCAAAGCCCTAGTAGGCACCACAAACCCGCTAGACGAGCTGCAGAAACTCACCACTGAGCTAATCCACTTCAAAGACCAGCTCACCCAGCGCGTCAACCAGCTAGGGGATGAGCTCGCAAGCTACGACGAGAAAGACTCCGAAACCGTCAAAGCCGAGGTGGAGATATACCTCAAAGTCTTAGACAAACTCACGAAGACACTCGACATAGCTTTGAAGCACGACATTGAGGGCAAGAAACTCGCCATCGAGCAAGCTAAAGCTGAGATGGTAGCCGCCGCGCTCTTCCGAGTCCTCGCCGCCATCGGCATAACACCCGCACAGATGGACGCCGCGAAACTACTCATGCACGACGAGCTCACCAAACTAGCCACCGAATGAAACCAAGGATAGGGGAGGGCATGACACATTGGACGCTTTCCTCGACACCCTAGCCGGGTACTTCAAACCCCGCGAAAAACTATGGGACAAACCATTCGACGCCGCACGCCACTTCGACCCTAAGACGGTCAACACCCCGGCACTTGAAACCATTGACGATTTCCTTGTCCGAGCGTACGAGACCCCGAACTTTCGTGGCATCATCAGCATGCCACCACAGAACGGTAAGAGCATGCGGGCGTCAATCGCTTTCCCCGCATGGGTACTCCAGCAAGACCCAGACACACGCATTGTCATAGCCTCCTATGAGTCACAAATCGCTATCCGCTTCTCGGACGCGTTACGCCGTCAAATCAAAGACCGTGGCGCATCAGCCGGGCTAGAAATCGGTGGCAAAGACACCGAACGGAACTGGCAGATACGCGGGCACCGTGGCGGCGTCTACGCCGCATCAGTCGGCGGCGCACTCACCTCACGCTCAGCAGATCTACTCATCATTGACGACCCCGTTAAAGGTTTCGCTGAAGCATCATCACCTACCTACCAGGCGAAAACCTGGGACTGGTGGACAGGTACTGCGCTAACCCGTGTGCAGGGCGGCGGTAGCGTAATTGTTATCCTGACCCGCTGGCATGATGACGACCTCGCCGGTCAACTCATGCGAGCCAACCCCGGCGTCTGGGAGTTCCTACGCATACCCGCCCAAGCAGACCACCGCCCCGAGCTAGGCGAAACAGACCCGCTCGGACGTGAACCTGGCGAATACATGCAGTCAGTGCAGGGATTCACCACAGAGCAGTGGGACGAACGCAAATACCAGTCAGGCCCCAAAACGTGGGCGGCACTCTACCAGGGCGTACCCTCACCCGATGAGGGCGGCATATTCCCCGGTGAATGGGCAACCTATGAACAGCCCATGTGGACAGAGCAACCGAACGGTGCGCGCCTCGTGCCCGGTATCGAACGCCCCGACCACGAACTAGTGCAGTCCTGGGACTTCACCTTTGGCGACACCAAAGGCTCTGACTTCGTCGTTGGTCAGGTCTGGCTCAGAGTCGGCTCACAGGCGTACCTACTGGATATGGTGCGTGACCGCATGAATTTCCCGCAAATGCAGGACGCAGTCAGGAAGCTAACCGCCAAATGGCCGCAAGCCCAAACAACTTTTGTGGAGGCTAAGGCATCCGGTTCACAGATCATTGACTCGCTACGGCTAGAAATGCCGAACGCTTTTATCCCTGTGAACCCAACTGAGTCAAAGGTAGCGCGCGCTAACGCTGTCTCACCTTTCGCGTTCAGCGGCAACATCATTCTGCCTACCCCCGCGCTACTCCCCAACGTGGGGGAGATGCTGGAAGAACTAAAACTTTTCCCCGCATCATCCCACGACGACAGCGTGGACGCCCTCACCCAAGCAATCAGCCAACTACTGCTGTACCGCATCGACACCGGCGTAGGCGAGACCGTGGAACTCTACGAAGATTTCGAAATATCCGCATACTAAAACGAGAGGGGTCGCCGTGGGCTACCTTGCCAACCTAGCTGAGTCAGCACGTGAACGCCTCGGCATCTACCCGCGCTCAGAACGCACACAGCTCATGGACTCACTAGGGCTAGTACGAGAGAACCTAGCGCAAGCAGCTCTACGCCGTGAAAACAACGGATGGGCGAAAATCGGAGACGACAGCGTAGCCGCCGAATTCACCGCCCAGCAGCGCACAGATAACGCCACTCTCGCCCGCGAATACGCTGTAGCTAACCCACTCGCTAAGAACGGTCTCTCAGTACGCCAGGCATTTGTCTGGGGCACCGGCGTAGGAATCTCAGCGGCAGACGAAACCGTGAACGAAGTAATCCAGGAATTCTTGGACGATACCGGTAACCGCTCAACTTTTGCCGGGCACCAAGCACACCTAGACCTCGAACAGGGGCTAGGCACGGATGGAAACGTTTTCCTCGCGTGCTTCACGGATCCACGCACTGGGCGGGTGCAGGTGCGTACCCTCCCTTTCACTCAGGTTACTGACATCATCACTAACCCTGAAGACTCTACGGAGCCGTGGTTTTATCTGCGTGAGTGGACAGAACGGCGCGTGGTTACCGGTGAGACGGCAACAGTTCGGTTGAAGCAGTATTACCCTGCGCTGCAGTACCAGCCAGCTATGAAGCCTCGCCGCCTGAACAATGTGGAAGTACGTTGGGATGCGCCCGTCTACCATGTGAAAGACAACGGTAACCCCGGCTGGTTGTTCGGTGTGCCTGACCTTTTCCCGGTCGTGTCGTGGCTTCGTGGTTACACTGGCATGCTGAACGACTGGGCTAAGTTGAGTCGCGCCCTATCAACTATTGCGTACAAGATTAGCGGCAAAACCCGCAACGACACCATGGCAGCACGCGCCGCCATCCAATCCGCCTACGCCAATGGGCAACCAGGCGGAGCCATCGCAACCACCAACGCAGAAGTGGAAGCAATGCCAAAGACCGGCGCGAACATCGAAGCCGACGGTGGATTACCCCTGGCTCGCATGGTCGCCGCAGGTCTAGGTCTACCCATCACACTACTGATTGGCGACCCAGGCGTAACCGGCGCACGAGCCGTCGCTGAAACCCTCACTCAGCCCATGGTGCTGAACTTCAAGAACCGACGCGAACTATGGACAGAGTGCATTCGGGCAATCCTAAACCACGTCATTGATTCATCCATCAACGCCCCACTCGGAGCCCTCACTGGTAAACGAGTACGGGACGGTCACACGATGCGGTACGAACTGCCCGACGGTATGGAACGCACACTCATTATCGAATGGCCCGAAATTGAAGATACCACGCTCACTGAGACTGTGGACGCCGTCGTGAAAGGTCTTGACGCTGGAATCATCCCACCCGAGACCGGGGCGCGCCTGGTACTGCGCGGGCTACGCGTACGCGACGTTGACGAAGTTGTGGAATCCATGAAAGACGACGAAGGCAACTTCCTGACCGTGGACGATTCGCAGACAGAGGCAATGCTGCAGAAGTACAACGCTGGGGAGATCTAGTAATGCCTGTACCTACTGATGCCGCCGCCCTAGCCTTAGAGGTCAGGGCGGCTAATCAGCGCACCCTAGGAGGGCACGACGCAGAACTATTGCGCCGCTGGCTGGAACTGTGGGCGCGTCTTGAGCCTGAACTCGTAGACGCCGTCGCTGAAGTGCTGGCAACGTCTAAGACTGGTCGGGTGCGTCCCTCACGGCTCATTAAAGCTAAAAGGGTAGCGCAAGCACTAAAGCACGCACACTCCGAGGTAGCGGGCATAGTTGAGGAATACAGTGCCGTTGTTATCCCAGAGCTACCGGCGCAGATAAAAGCCATGCTCGAAGTGCACGAGCAAATCACCGCCATGCAACTACCTCCCGGCGGGGTAGGTTACAGCTTCGACCAGCTCAACGAGGGCGCGCTCAACCAGATAGTTGCGCGCTCTACTGAGCAGATCACGGCAACGCACATGGCTCTGCCGGCAATGGTTGATGAAGCTCTTAAAGCGTCCCTCACACGCGGTATCGCCGTAGGTGAGAACCCGGTAGAGACAGCCCGCCGTATCGTCAACCAAGCTAAAGGACGATTTACCGGAGGCATGGCAAGAGCGACCATGATAGCCAGAACAGAAATGCTCGACGCTCAACGTACCGCAGCCGCCCAATGGGAGAAAAACAACTCCCAAATCATAGACGGCTGGGTGTGGGTATGCGCCCTGGATAAACGCTCCTGCCCATCCTGTGTAGCAATGCACGGCAGTGTCCACCCCGTAGACGAGCAGGGACCGAACGACCACCAAAACGGGCGGTGCGCACGAGTCCCCAAAACCAAAACATGGCAAGAACTCGGATACAAGGCAGGTAAAGATACCCGCCCAGTTATTCCCACAGGTGAAGACCTCTTCAACAACATGAGTGAAACCGAACAGAACCAGCTCATCGGCGCAACCAGGGCGAACCTTGTACGCACCGGGCGCATCCAATTCGCAGACCTCACAGAGCTACGCGAAACACCAGGCTGGCGACCATCCCACCACATGCGCACCATCACAGACCTAGAAAGGATAGCCAATGCACGTTAGTGAATCAGGCTCCATCAAAGAGAACACCGGCTCCCGTATGCGCGTGCGCATGATTAGCCCCGGCAAAGGCTCATCAGGCTACTACTCGCCTGAAGTCATCGCAGAATCGGTTGACCTGTTCAAAGCAGGCACTCACATGAACCTTGACCATCCCTCGCAGACTGAGCGGTTCGAACGGCCAGAAGGCTCACTACGAAACCTTGTTGGCGTACTCGAATCTGATGGTCAGGTTATGCCTGATGGGTCTATCGAAGCTGATGTAAAAATCATGCCGACCTGGCGAGAATTCATCAAGGAAGCAGCGCCTTACATTGGCGTGTCCATCAACGGCGACGGATCTATCACCGAATCAGCCAATGGCGAGCGAATCATCGAATCACTAACCGCCATCAACTCAGTGGACTTCGTGACCAAACCAGGACGTGATGGGCGCGTCCTCTCCATCCTTGAGTCAGCACGCCCCGAAAAGAATTCTCAGTCTTCCGAGACTGAAGCAGAGCCAAAGAAACATGTAACCGAAAGTAAGGATTCCCTCATGGAAATCACCGAATCAGAGTACAAGCGACTCACCGAAGCCGCTAACCCTGCAAAGATTGCAAGCCTCGAAGAGAAGATTGCAGCCCTACAGGAAGAACTCGAAAAGGAAAAAGCTAAGGGCAAAGCCGCACAAGAATCAGCCGTGCGCATTCAGGCCCAGCAAATCATTGAAGAAGCATTCACCGGCATTGAAGCCCCTCGCGGTAAGAAGCGCTTGCTCGAATCAGCTGTGAACGCTGAAGAGTTCGACGCCGAGAAGTTCAAGACCGCCGTTCTTGAAGAAGCCTCTGAGTACAAGCCCGCTGGCGGCACCGTCTCAGGTCTCGGCGCGAACGCAACCGACTCCACCCTCACCGAATCAGCCAACGACGCTGATTACGACTCACAGATTCTAAACGAATTGAAGGGACTCTAAACCATGGCACTTAACCAGCGCTACCCCGAAGGCAAGCACATTGCCCTACCCGCTGACAAAGACTACAAGTCCGGTCAGCCCGTAAAGATCGGCTCAATCACCGGCGTTGCACTCATTGACGCTAAGGCGGGCGAAAAGGTCACCATCTGGCGTGATGGTTCCTTCGTTTTCCCCATCGATGCAGCAGTCACCGTTGGCGCTCCAGTCTACCTCGTATCTGGCGCTATCAAGGCGGCAGGCACCGACGTATTCGGTTACGCATTGAACGCAACCTCTGGTGCTGGAGAAGTCGAAGTACTTCTCAAGGGCAACCTCTAAACCCGAAAAGGAATACAGCTAAATGGCTAATCAGAAAATTCTTGAAGCCGTCCAGACCTTTAAGGCAGGACTGCACGGCACCCCTATGGCTCAGGCGCAGCTGCTTGAAGCTATGTCCACCTCCGATTTCGCGCCGCGTCTTGGTGCTGGCTTCGAAATTCAGATGCTCGATATCTGGAAGGAAACCGAAAAGGAATGGCAGGGCATCGCTAAGCGCGTTGTCGTCCCTGACTTCCGCCCCATCAAGCTCGGCACCTTCCTGAACGGCACTGACCTTCTCCCCGTCAACGAGGGTGAAGAGTACAAGGCGCAGGGACTGACTGAGTCCAACGTCGAGATCAAGGCTGAGAAGATGGGTCGCCGTCGCCAGTGGACTTATGAGCTGGAGAAGGCACGCGCTTTCTCGGTTCTGGCGAACATTCCCCGCGATTTCGCAGATGCCGCCGTCAAGGCTGAAAACACTGCTGCTTTCAAGTCCCTGGTGGACGCAAAGGGCGCGCTGAACACCTCGTTCTTCACTGGTGCAGCTAAGCCCACCAATCTGCCACTGAACGCGGAGAACCTTGAGGACGCTTACCGCTCCCTCGCGCTGCGTAAGGGTATCGACGGCGTGAAGACCGCCGACGTAAGCGACCTATACCTCGTCGTACACCCCGCACAGCTTTTCGCAGCTAACCGCATCGTGAACGCTGAAACCATCGAGGTAACCAACGGCACCGTTAAGACCACCGAGGCTAACCCTTTCCGTGGTCTGGTCAAGGTCATTGCGCCTCAGACCCTCGCTAACCTCGGCATGGACGTTAATGCCTGGTTCTTGCTACCTGGTAGCGCGTCTCAGAACCCTGCTCTTGGTATCGCTTTCATGCAGGGTGAAGAAACCCCTGACATTCGCGTAAAGAATGACCAGGGCTTCCGTGTAGGTGGCGGCAACATCGCCCCCGAGGAAGGCTCCTACATTGATGACACTATCGATTTCCGAGTGCGTCATATCGTCGGTGGCACCACCCTGTTCAATCACGCGGCTTACGCATCAGCTGGTAAGTAGAACCGCAGGGAAACACAGGCAGAGAACTAGTTTTCTCTGCCTGTGCTACTCCCCGCATGAAAGGGCAAGAGCATGACTGAGTACGAGCACTACGACCAAGTAGACGACTTCCGCCTACTGATTGCAGACCTCGACAAAGCTAACCAGCTCTTCACCGATGACCAGCTTATGAGCTTCATCCGACTATCTGGGGGCTCACTCAAACGCGGTGCAGCACGCGCACTGCGCACCATGGCCGCATCAGAGGTCATGCTCTCCAAGAAGATTTCTTCACAGGATCTCTCCAC
Organism: Rothia amarae; assembly: GCF_042677725.1. NCBI lineage: Bacteria > Bacillati > Actinomycetota > Actinomycetes > Micrococcales > Micrococcaceae > Rothia > Rothia amarae. The sequence continues at coordinate 57,931 of NZ_JBHUCN010000010.1, read as the reverse complement.
GGATGGGCCAGCGGTTGCCGCTGAGCTTCGAGCGCAGGCACAGGCACTTGAAGATGAAGCCGCTGCAGAGGAGAAAATCGATATTGAGCTAGGCACGTACGCCGATTATGTGCCGTTCACAGGCTCGGGCAGGTGCGAGGGGGAGGAATACAATGCCTCTTGCTGGTAGCCGGGTTATCCCCGCCGCCTGGTCTGACCACCATCGACCCACGGCGGAAAGCGCTATGACTGGTACTTGTGAAATCCTTTTGCCTGGTCCACGCGAAACCCTGGATGAGTCTGCTGGGGAAATGTTCTGGGGCGAGTTCCCGTGCCGTGTGCAACAGCATAATGGGCAGGGCGCTGACTCTATAGCCGCCGGTCAGGAAGTGCAACAGCGCGAATACCTGGTGGCTCTCCCCGTTGAGTGCGGTATCGATTTCATCACCGGCACCACAGGGCATGTTATTCATGTGCTCTCTGGTAATGACCCGTTCATTGTCGGGCGTCGCCTCAACGTTGTTCAGGTGCTTTACGGTAACGAGACGTGGCAGCGTGACCTTTTGTGTCGTGATGTGCTTACACAGAATCGGGTGCAGTGATGGCAGGCTTCGATATTGATACAACCGAGCTTATGAATGTCGCCGGCGTATTTGATACGGCCAGCCAGG
>NZ_JBHUCN010000010.1:15052-57228 GCF_042677725.1 Rothia amarae | reverse complement strand
TCGCCCCCGTAGACACAGGCGCTTTGCGCTCATCCATTACGGTGAAAAACATTTCATCCCTGGAATCGATTGTGGGACCGACTGTGAACTATGCCGGGTATGTCGAATACGGCACCTCGCGCATGGGCGCTCAACCTTATATGCGTCCCGCCGCTGAAGCTGTCCTGCCCTCATTCGAGGCGTCCCTGTCTGACATTCTCGGAGGTGTCCTTTGATAACTCGCAAGGCTATCCGTGAAGAAGTCGTAGATGTTTTGAGTGGGCTTCACGGCTCTGTCGCCGTGTACGACGGGGTGACCCCTCACCGCTTAGAGACTTACGCGACAGGGGAAATCAAACCCTACATCATTGTGTGGGTCGGTCACGGTTCAGGGCTCGGGGAGATGGAACACCTCGGGGCGCTGGCTGATGTGGACTCAGTACACGCATCTATTCAAACCCAAATCGTCGCCGCTAACGAGCGCGACGTATGGGACGTTGCAGAGCTGGTGCAGAAGCGGCTCACGAATCATCTCATTGGCGGTCACCCCGTGAAACCTGATGATCTCTCACAGCCTTATGCGGCGGTGATGGTGGATGAGAATGTTACACCTCACCGCCGTTTCTTGCCCCTGCTCTGGAACATCAACACCCAATAAAACCGGAAGGTCAAAATATTATGCCTGAAAAGGTCAAAGCTAAGCGGAAGGACGACGGAGAAATCCTTTACGTTTTCCCGCATGAATTCGAACTCTACAAAGATCTCATTGAGCCCGCGCCATCAACCCGCGCGGAATCAACCAAGAAGGAAGCAGGTAAGTAATGGCAACTGCTCTTGCACCTAAGACTCTCGCTGATGGGCGTATTCGTCTGGCGTTTCTGCCCACTTTGAAAGATCCGTCTAAGCCTACTGTCACCGAGTTGACGGCGGGCATTGATTTGTCTTGCCGTGTCTTGAAGTCAGACTTTCGGGCGTCCCCTGTTGGTTCTGAGACTGTGGATGAGATGGCGGCGCTGTGTGAAACCGCGAACGCTTCCACCCCTGGCCAGTCAAACTACGAGGCGTCCATGTCAGTGTTCCGCTGGTTTGATGCCACTAAGCCAGGTCAGAAGGACGCTCTCGGAGATGTCGCCTACCAGGCAGTGAAGCTTAAGGGAACTCACGGTTACCTGGTGAAGCGTGAGACTGGCAAGGCTTACGACGCGGCCTGGGAGGCAGGAGACGAAATCGAGGTATTCGAAGTTGTCACCGATACCCCTCAGTCGCCTTCTGATGCTGGCGGTTACATTCGCCGTATCATCCCGATGTTTGTGCAGGACGGTTGGATGGATGCAGTAGTCGCTACTGGCTAATATCCCCGCTGTACTTTGAAGCTAGGCACCACCTGTTTTGGTTGGTGTCTTTTTTGTGCCCTGGTGGCGTGTCTTTTGGCTCGGCACTCACCAGGCGCGCAACCCCTTTTTTGAGCCAAAAACCGAGCCAAAGCGTAAAGGATTATTTGAGAAATGTCTGAGAACACCAACGAGACCGTAAACGCCCCTGAAGGTTTCAACCTTGCTGACTGGCTTATCGGTGGCACTGAGCACCGCGCACACAAGAAAGCGATCATCTACCGCGATGCGACCCTCCCTGCAAAGGTTGAGGAAGTAGAGGCAAAGATGCGTCTAGCTCAGAAGGACGCTGAGACCGGCAACAGCATGGACTCACTGGGGGATAGCACACTCGCGCAGCTCGAAGATGAGCAACGTGCACTACTCGCCCAGTTGGAAGCCGCAAAGGCTGAGGTAACCGTATTCGGTCTAATTGATGAAGAAGACGCAGAAGCCGTTGAAGCAGCAGGGGAGAATCCCACCACCTTGGATGTGGCTTACCAGATTCTTGAACGTGCTGGCACGCTGAACGGTCAGAAGCTTACTGCTGAGCAGTGGCACCAGCTGCACCAGACCGTGGGAACCCAGTTCAACCTTGTTACCCGTGCTTACCGTGAGGCGAAAGAGAACCCGGTAGACGCCCGATTTCGTAGCTGATTGCTTAGCAACCGGTGAGCATCACGCCCTGCTTCTAGTGGTCAAGACCGCTAAGGAGTGGGGTAAACCGCCCACATTCATAGCAACCCACACGGACGGGGTTTGGACTGAACGCGACCGGGTCATGGTCATGGGCTTCGAGCTTTTCAAGTCCACCATCTGCCCCGAGTGTGGCAACCCGCTCTCAGTATGTAGAGATCCAGGGCGCGACGGATGGTTCCAGGTGCAAGAAGATACGTGCTACGCCAAAAAAGCTATGGATGAGCACACCAGCGATAAGACGTATAAGCCGCAACCGGGACAAGTTATTTACCCGGTTCTTGAAGAGGGCAGCAGCGAGCAGGCTACCTCTTACGGCGCTAACCCATTCGCTGACTAGCTGTTGCGGCGTTTGGTGTATCCGAAGAAAACGAGTAGCCCTCCAACAATCAAAAGAATGAGCTGGAAGATTGGCGCTTTACCTTCGGCTCCTGCACCGAACGCGAACATCAACAGCAGTAAAAACCCGATAAGGGCAACGATTATCCCCGAATTGATGAGTGCCTGACCAGGCTTCTTAGGTTCGTTATTCATGAAGCTATTTCCTTTTCAGCAGAGTGAACTAAATAAAAGTATAGAGGAGTGGGCCTGTGGCTGACCGTCAAGTAACCGTCCGTTTGCGCGCTGAGATTGGCGGATTCAAAGCGGCAATGGCAGAAGCCGGGGCATCATCTCGTAAAGCGTCCTCGGACATGAAGGCGTCGTGGAGTGATACCGGCTCGATTACGGGTAACGCGATTCAGGCATCACAGAAGTACGCTGACTCGTGGCATCAGGTTTCGAACGCGGCAACTATTGGCGGTACCGCTATCGTGGGCGCTCTCGGTCTTGCCGTGAGCAAGTACGCTGATTTCGACGCCGCCATGTCGAACGTCAAAGCATCTACCCATGAGTCAGCCGAGAACATGCAGCTCCTTCGTGAAGCGGCCCTCTCAGCGGGTAAAGATACCGCGTACTCTGCTAAGGAAGCGGCGGGCGCTATTGATGAGCTTGCTAAGGCTGGTATCTCCACGAAGGACATTCTGGGCGGCGGTCTGAAGGGTGCGCTGTCGTTGGCGGCGGCTGGTCAGATGGAAGTTGGCGACGCCGCAGAAATCGCCGCTACTGCCATGACCCAGTTCGGTTTGAAAGGTTCCGACGTCGGACACGTCGCTGACCTCCTAGCCGCTGGCGCTGGCAAGGCACAGGGCTCTGTCACCGACATGGGCTACGCTCTGAAGCAATCTGGTCTGGTCGCTTCACAGGCTGGCATTAGCCTTGAGGAAACCACCGGCACGCTGGCGGCTTTCGCGTCTGCCGGTCTTATCGGTTCGGATGCTGGTACGTCTTTCAAGTCCATGCTTCAGCACTTGCAGAACCCCTCGAAAGAGGCGGCTTCCACCATGAAGGAGCTCGGAATCAATATGTACGATTCCCAGGGCAACTTCGTGGGCATGGCGAACCTTGCAGAGCAGTTGAAAACATCGATGGAAGGTTTGACCCCGGCTCAGCGTGATGCGGCTATGGCTACTATCTTCGGCTCTGATGCTGTACGCGCCGCGAACGTGCTCTACGCTCAGGGCGGGGCAGGCATCCAGGACTGGATTAGCAAGGTCAACGACGCAGGGTATGCGGCTGAAACTGCCGCTATCAAGCAGGACAACCTCAAGGGTGACCTTGAGAAACTATCTGGTGCTTTCGAGACAGTGTTCTTGAGCGCTGGCGGATCTGGTAACGCGGCTCTGCGTACGCTAGTACAGTCGCTCACGAATGTTGTTGATGCTATCGGCAAGATTCCAGCACCCGCCCTAGAAACGGCTGCGGTTCTCACTGCCATTGGCGGTGCGGCTCTCGCATCCGCTGGTCTAGCCATGAAAGCAGTCTCAGGTTATGTGGCTTTGCGTGATGGTATCGGCATGGCTAAGGAAATGTTCTCGTCCATCCGTGGCGCTACCTCCGACGCTTCAGGTGCTCTTGACCAGTTCGGTAATTCGGCTGATGTGAACGCTGGCCGTGTGACTAAGTTTTCTCGGGCCATGCAGAACATTGGTATTGCTGGTGCGGGGTTGGCTGTTATTAGTGCCGGTGTTGAGGTTCTGCGAGAGTGGGGCAATGCCGCTGAAGAAGCTAATGTCTCATCCGAACAACTGAAGAACGCTTTTGCTGATACCGCTAATGGTGTGAAGAACGTTGACGCGGTTTTCGCCAGCGCGGCGTGGGCTAACGGCAACGGTTCAACCATGTGGGACGGAACCGTACAGGGAGTGAACGGCGTTGCGGACGCTATCACGAATCTTCAGAACCTTGGAGGGCTTGAGAAATTCTCAGCATGGGGAAACGACATCCTGGGTTTCTCCGATGCTAACGTTCAGGCGAAAGAATCTATCAGCCAGTTGGATGGTCGGCTTGCCGCCATGGTCGGCGCGGGCAACATCGAACAAGCTACCGCTTCTTTCGCTCAATGGGGCGAGCAAGTCAAGGCTCAGGGCGGAAACATCGAAGAGATGGCCGCGATGTTCCCGCAGCTTCAATCAGCAATCCTTGACTATGCTTCATCTTTGGGGGTTACCCTTACTCCGCAAGAAACCTTGTCGGCAATGATGGGGGAGCTACCACCGAAACTCGTTGAAGCGGCAGGCGGTGCAGCTCAAGCACAGGCAGGGCTCGAAGGAATGGCGGGTGCGGCTGAATCAGCTGCTACTCCGTTGAAAGATGTTGTGGACGCTATGACTCGGCTAGGTCTATCCCAGATGTCCATGACTGAGGCACAGGGCGCATACTCCCAGTCAGTACGCGATCTAGGTACTGCTTTGGCTGAGAACGCTTTCCAACTCAACGCAAACGGTACAGCATTCGATGTTACAACCGCTTCGGGTTACGCGGCTCAGCAGGCGTTCAATGAAGTCGCCCAAAAAGGGTTCAAGATGGCAGAAGCGATGGCAAATAACGGCGCATCACAAGCAGAACTACAAGGCGCACTACAGCGGACGTACACCGACCTAGTGAACAACGGAACCCAATTCGGTCTGACTGCTGAACAGGCTGACACCCTGGCGCGTGCCACGCTCGGCATCCCCCCGAACGTGGATATTGAAACATGGATGTCCGATAACGCTAAGAACATGGCTGAATCAACCGATAAAGCTGTGGAGAACATCCCTGATTCGCATCACACTGACTCGTCGATGTCGCCTAGCGCTCATACCGAGGCAGACAATACGACTAGCGCAATCAAGAACATTCCAGGGTCACATCATACTGACTCGTCAATGTCTACCCTGGGGCGTTTGGAAGCGAACAGTACGAAAACGTCTGTGGAGAATATCCCTAACTCGAAGCACACTTCTTTGACAGCTTCCTCTGATGCGCGCGATATGGCGAACCAGACGAAGGAAGCGATTTGGGCTATCCCGATGTCTAAGACCTCGACCATCACAGTGAACAAGATGTACACGGAATCTTCACTAGGTCGAGCAGTTGGCGGACCCGGTAAAGCTTCCGGTGGTTTGGTCAGCTCAGGTGTACGCGGCTACGCAGGCGGCGGACGCATCCCAGGGCGACGCCCTGACAACATCCTGCAGGACAACCTCTGGGGCATCGTCGCTGACACCGGCGAACTAATCCGCGTACAGTCCACCGAATTTATCACCCGCTCAGCTCAGGTATCTGCAGGAGACAACCTGAAGGTACTTGAGTGGATGAACCGGGGCGGCGTATTCAAGAACTGGCAGGGACGTGGGTTTGCTGAGGGCGGATCACCTGCATTGGCTGGCATCAAAGGTTTCTCCAACGACTACCGATTCAACCGAGAAATCAACATTCCCCAGCCGGTCACTAAGGAGGGCATGAAGATTGAGCAAATCGTCATGAACACCCCACAGGCTACCGACCCTAACCATTACGCTGTGCGTGCGTCTGAGACGTTCTCACGAATCATCCGAGAGGTCATATAGATGTCTGAACCCACAACTATCTGGGATGCCACCCTCACAGGGGCGCACGGAAATATCATTCTCTCTAATAACTATGTTTGGGATGAAGCGCAATTCCGGCTCAGGGACGTCAAAGGGTGGTACGGCGGTGTTGGTGTCGCTGGCGAAGAACCTCAGCGCGTTATCAATCACGGGCAATTCGAGCGTGATGGACGGCGTACTGGCAGGATAATTACCCTGCTCGGAACCTTCTATTTCGAGAGCGATTACGACCGGCACACTGCTGCACGCTACCTATCATCACTGATGTATGACGGTGAGCACGGGGAACTCACGGTTCGTACTGGTGACCTCGTGCTCACCTCCCGCGTACGCCTTGATGGGGAGATCGTGCCAACACCAGAGGGCAAACACGTCATTAAGCTGAGCGTGCCTCTGATAGCTGCTGACCCCTGGCTGTATGCCCCGCCTCGTATCTCACAGATATTCCCGGCAGGGTTCGGCCAGGGGCTCGTCTACCCGCTTTTCGCTACCAAGAAAAACCCATCTGGAACGCCTGTCCTGGACTGGGGTAAGGGTGCGCCGCTATCAGCCGCTTTAGGGAACGAGGGAAACGCAACTGCCTACCCAAACATCACCGTTTACGGTGACTGGCCCGCAGGTTTCACCATCGCATACGCGGGGAAACGCATCACCTACCCCTCCACGGTTGACGCAACCACGCCGGTATCAATCAACTGCGCAGAGGGCAAAGTCATGGTCGGGGACACTGACCAAACATACAAGCTCAAGAACCGTGACTGGTTCGAGGTCGCCCCGCGTGAATCCTTCCAGCCACGCATCGCCGCCCTAGCTCCATCTAACGGGTGGGCGGATGTTTCTCTTTCCAGCACTTACATTTAGGAGCCCTTTATCATGGCTACAGGTTTCGGCATAGGACCAGACCAAAGCGGCAATAACACAATGCCAGAAGACATTCAGGCGATTTGGTCTGCAATGTACATCCGTGACGGCATCCTCACCGGGTGCGACGTGAAGCCGACTTCTGAGATGAAGTACAAAATCATTCCCGGTGGGGCAATGATTAAGCTGGACGATTTCCATAAGATACCCGTCCCCGTCCTTGCGCAGACCATCCCAACGAATCCTGCCCCGGCAACTGGGTCACGCACGGACATTATCTATGTCAAGCAGAATTTCCCAGAACCAGATAAAAACAATCTGGTGTATGTCGGGGTAGGCACTTCACTACCTACTAACGCGGTAGAAATCGGGCGGTACATCGTCCCCGCTGGCGCAACCTCCACGGCACAGTGCACACCCACAGGCAACCGGGTTTTCACTCGCCCCGTTGGCGGGCAATTCGGCATCCTATTCTCAGCCATTGACACTGACACGACTGTGCATAAGCCGGGGGAGCAGCTCACTCGTGGCGCTGGTTCTTTTGGTCTGTGGACTGATTCAGACGTCGAGCTGAAACTATCCTCATGCGTATCTTCTGAGCTTGACACTAAGGATGAATACGGTTCAGTCATTTACCGCCTCTACGTGGACGACGTCCTGCAGTACTCGTGGGAGCGTCGCTTCGACCGCTTCTACGAATCGAAAGAGTTCTCCCGTATTGTCACCCTCGCAGAGGGGCGGCACACCGTCAAATACACGGTAGAACACCGATTCAGCCCGCCGGGAATGTCAGGCAACTGGCGCGTTCGCCATGGCGGCCCAGACAAATTTAGTGGTGACGACTTCCGCGTAATCCACCGAGGGGTGGCAACTGTTTAATGAGCACTCATGAGACCGGCTGGAAAGTTTACTCCATCCGGACTACAACTGGTGAAGTCGGGTCTGAATACGACCCGGTCAGCGGCTCATGGGGGATTGACCTCAACAAGACTGAGACCATGCGCATCGAAGTCCAAAAGAGCGAACTACGCAACCGCGAAAAGCTCTGGTGGATGCCATGGTCTGGCGGGGTACTCTTCACCTACACCGGGCAGGACGGCGTAGAAGAACCCATAGTCGCGGGCCCTATCTACGATTACGAGTACGAAACGACTGACACCCTCACTTTCCTGTGTGGCGGTATTAGGAAGATTCTTGAGCGCCGCCTTGTGTGGTCTGACCTCTCCTTCAAAAACATGACCTACGGGGACATGGCTTGGGGGCTGGTTAGCCACGGTATGGATAAGCCGGGCGGGAAACTCCCCATCATCCATGGCACACCCTCAGAGAATGGGCGCTTCGAGAAAAACTATCAGCGGTGGAACCTGGCGAACAACGACATCGACAAGCTCCTCACCGACTTATCAGAGCTACAACGCGGCCCAGATATTATGTTCCGCCCTCAGTGGGCTGATGAAGACCATACCCGCATCGTGTGGGTCATGGTCAACGGTACGCAGTTGAACCCGTCAATCCCTCAGACCGGTGAACCTGATTTTGATACGACGGCGGCTAAGGCAGATATTGGCGCGCCAACTATCTCATCTTCAGCTAAGTACGTGAACTCGCGTGTGTGGGTGACCGGATCAGGTGAGGGTGAGGGCGTAGTCAGGGTTTATGCAGAGAACTTGGTTGGTGTGCAGAACGGTATGCCTTTCCTTGAAACAGTAATCTCTGCATCTGACCAATCAGAGCAAGGGTCACTGCAGGCTAAGGCGAACGGGGCACTAGTGAGCCCTTACGAGATGGTAGACCAGGTAACTTTCACCGTGCGCGCCAACTCGCGCAAGCACCCTCTCGGGTCCTATCACGTGGGCGACACAGCCCAGGTGACACTCAAAGGCTGGCTGAACATCCCCGACGGTACACGCCCCATGAAAATTATTAGTGCGAATGGCGACTTCACGGATGCCGTGACACTGGACTTCCAAGAAGATAGGTGGTGATTCTTTGACGAAGATTGATAACCTGCGCCCCTCTGAGCAAAGGAGCCGGGACGATCTACGGATACTTCTGCGTAATAGTAAAAACACTCAGACCGTGCCGGTGGGCGTGAAAGTGGCTCAGCCTGATGAGCGAATCGTTTTCTATGATTCATCTTTTGCGCAGCACACTTGGGATGGCGACGCTATCGCTGATTTCGATTCGCGTATTGACGCCGCTCAGAAAGCGGTAGATGATGCTAAAGCTGATTTGGAGCTGACTCGTGATGAGCTGGACGAGGCTAAGTCACGCATCCAGGCATCTGGCGGTGACTTCTCTGTGTATGCAGATCGGATTAGTGCGTCTGAGCAGAAGCTAGCGGAAGCTTTGAAAGCGCAAGAGGCACTGCAGAAAACGCTTTCATCTACTTCAACGGATGTGAAGGCGCTTTCCGATAAGACTGTGGCCAACGCGAATGAGGTTCAGAAAGTCTCTGATTCGCTTTCTAATGTGGAGGCTGTCGCGCAGCAAGCGCAGGATGCGGCGGTACAAGCTCAGACTTCGGCTAATGAGGTTTCATCTCAGGCGGAGAACGCGGCTGATACGGCGCAGAAAGCGCTTGATGTGGCACGCGCCCCGGTCACTCTTGACCGGCTTGTGGTGAATGGTGATCTAGCTGCGGCAGTCGTGAACGCCATGGACGCTACTGTGAAGCGTTTGGTGGTTACTGAAGACGCGCTACTGAATAATGCTACCTTCCTCGGCACAACGGTAGCTGACCAATTGAACGTGACTAAAAAGTTGGTGGCACGGGATGCCATCGTGAACGGCACACTTGATGTTGCGCAGCTGAATGTCACCTCGGCAATGTCGGCTGAGATTGTGAAAGCTATGTCGGTTGAGTCCAAGAAGATCGTTGTCTCTGATGAGGCGATACTCAATAAGGCGACGGTGGTGCAGTCGCTTGTCACTCCCGAGCTTATTGCGCAGAAAATCAATGTGCAGACGTTGGGGGCGCAGCTAATTACTGCTGGTGCTTTGCAGACCGATGTGGCTTCCAATGCGGGTGTAAAAATCAGTAACGCTGGCATTCGGGCATGGGACGACAACGGGGCTCAAACACTTAACCTTGACGGTAAAAACAACACCATCGTGGGCGAGTTTGCCACGGGCCGTTACGGTCAGCCCCGCGTGCGAGTATTCAACCGGTACAACCAGACCTTTGCTATGACTGAAACCCTCATCGATATGCAGAGCTCTGGTGTCGCTGGTGTGACCTCTTATGACAATGCCATTGTGCGCCTGTCAGCTTCAGGTCGTTTTGGGTTTGGTATTTCGCTAGGTGGTAATGATTCAGACAAACGCCAGTTCGCTATTGATCCAGGAGGCGGTGTCTTGCTGGGTGGTGACACTGTAGTGAGTGGGTCGCTGATAGCTAAGGGGATTACCTCTAACGGCCACCTGACAGCTAACGGCAATTTCGGAGTAAACGGGAAAGTCAATATCGGCACGGGCATGGCGTTCGGATGGTTCACCGGCACCAGCCTAGGAGCTAACCAGTGGATGGACGCCGAGCTTCCTCTCAACACGACTATGTCAGGTAACAGCCCCAAAATTTTCACCAATGTGAAGAGCACTAACCGCGTCCCTATCCTGTGCTCAGTATGGGGCGTGTCAGCCACAAAATTCAACGTGCGAATTTACAACCTCTCGACATCCACCTCAACCGGATCAATTACCGGCGAGTGGATGGCAGTCGTAGCAAACGATTAGGAAAAGAAGAATGAATAACGAAGAGAAACTACAGGCAAAGATTGGCGTCTACCAGAATGATGTCGCCGTCCTTCGAGACCAGCTCATTGATGCCCGCATCGAAATTGAGCTACTGCAATCCAAGGTCAAGGAGCTAACCCCTGAAGAGGGGGAGTAACCAGTGACGCCTATGCCTTCCCCTTATCTTTCCCCCGAACCTTTTGGTGGTTTCCTGCCCGACGGCACAAGCTTGGATTTCTCCCATACAGGCGTGGCATGGCTTGATGTACTAATCGATGTGCTGGTGACCGTCGCATGTGTTTTCGGTGCAGTCACCGCTTTCTACTTCAAATTCCTTGCCCCCAAATTTGAAGAGATTCGAAAGAACATTAAGCGCGCTGCAGCGGATGCGGCAGTAGCCCGCGAACACACCGAGAACTCGCACGCTAACGCCCCTAACCCGAACCTGCGCGATGACCTCGACGCTAAACACGCGAAACTTCACGAAAACTTCGAAGCGATGTCGAAGATGATGCAATCAATCATCAACGGACAAATGCGAAACGACAAAGAGCTAGCCCGCATCAACGACACCCTGCTGGCAGATCGTGAGGCAACCCGCGAAGTCTCGGAAAAGCTAGACGCGCACATGCGAGAAGGTAACGAGCGAGAACGGCGACTAACAAAAGTCGAATACGAGCTTCAAGACCACCGCGAAATAACCGAACCTGACCGCCCCTAATCGGGCGGTCTTTTCATTTAAGGAGTGCTTTGCAATACGGCACAGTGCAAGGACGATTCCTCTCACGCGACGGTAATAACACCCCGCTCACAGGACGAATCATTTTCACCCCGATTAACACGCTCTCCGAGCCTGGCGCAGACTACCCGCTCGGAGTCCCAATAACCGGCTACCTCAACGGGCAGGGGGAACTCAAAGACCGCGACGGCGGGCCCCTTCAACTTGCGTATGGGCAATGGCAAGCAGACTTCCGCCTCAAGTGGAACGGCTTCTCAGTCCCCATTCGCCCGCTGTCCTTTCATCTGGAAAGTGACTCATGGATTACTCAAGTCCCCGGCTCTGGCTGGGAATTTGAGGTGGTGCCGCTAGGTGACGGCACGGCTGACCTTATCAGTCAAAACATCATCGACCACAAAGATGGCACAGCCACACTACGGATTGGATAAAAACCATGGCTCAAGAACTCCGATTTGCTTTGACCGACAACAATGGTCAGCTAACCGGCACACCTAAAGCGCAGGTGGATAGCATCGCTCAGTCAAAGGCTGACGCGGTGAAAGCGCTCATCCCCGATGTATCAGCTCTTGCAACTAAGACTGAGATTTCTACTTTGGCAACCAAAGCAGAGATTCCGGTAATCACTAACCTAGCTACTAAGTCCGAGCTGACAGCTAAAGCAGATGTGACCGCTGTTGATTCAAAAATCGCTACTGCAAAGTCTCAGATTCTTGCCCAGGTAGGAACGGGCGGTGGTGCCGCCACTAGCACCCCGCGTTATGTGCCTTTGGCTCTTACTTTGGGTCAGATTACTAGTGCGTCACAGTATTACACCAATACCGACGACGCTGTGCGTTTCCCGCTGCAGTTCAACGCCGCAATCAGCAAGTGGCGCGTCCACATCCAGAACGTCAACCCGATGTATGGCACCGTGAAAACTGGTGCAATCAACATGACTGGTATCGCTTTCGGCGCTCATGACCCCGCTAACCCCGGCAAGTACCTCGGGGCACCTACCAAGATTCAGGACGCTTTCACAACCCCTGCTGATGGTAGCGAATGGGTTTCCCCCTGGTTCACTCAGAACATCGGGGACAACAAACAGAACCTTTTGGAAATTGCATTCACCGGCGCACCGGCATCAGGTGTTATTGGTCTTGCAGGCGGTGCTTACACAGCTGGTAAGACCGCATTCATGAACACCACTACCGCACCTTGGTCTGTGAATACGTCGCCTTTCTTCGTGTGGATTGAAGCTGAGACTCCTAGCACCACTCCGGTTTACACCTTCTTTGGTGACTCTCTCACTGTAGGTATCGGTTCGAACCTGCCTGTATTCCATTCGGTTGCTTCACAGTACGCACGTAAGAACGGCGGGCTACCCATTCACTACGCTGCTTCTGGTGACACGATGAAGTCATGGATTGATGGCGGCGAAACTTCTCTGAAGATTAGCCAGTGGGATTCACTCACCAAGGGCGACGTCCTGGTGCACTCTATGGCATCAAATGACATCTTCTCGCTGTCTGGAACTGGTGATTTGCAGACCGTCAAGGATCGCTTCAACACCTCGCTTGCGATGATGAAGAAGCGTGTGAAATCAGGGGCGGATGTATTCGCTACAACCATTTTCCCGCGCGACAAGATTACTGGCGGTCAGGAAGATTTGCGCCGCGCATACAACGCGTGGCTGGCTACCCTGGACGATGCGGGTACTCTCAAGCGAGTTTTCGAGTGGGTTTCGGTCATCTCTAACGATGACGAAACCATCATGAGCGGCTTGGGCTCTGTTGGGTCCACCCCCGATGGTATTCACCTGAATCAGACAGCCTACGGCAAGCTCGCAGATTACCTCTCTCTGCCTGTATCGGTTACCGCTGCTGGCGCGGGAATCGCCATTACTGACAACGGTAATGGCACCGCCACTATCACCCTCTAGGAAGGACTGAAAGAGTGACTCAGAAAATTACCGTACTCACCACAGATGAGAACGGACGATTCAAGGGTAACGCTCTTTCCCAGGTAGAGGAATCGAATGCCCTGGCTGTGGAGCGATACCGCTTCCGGCCAGGGCAGCGCCACCTTTCACCTATCACTTATTGGTGGGCTGACTGGTATAGCGGAGATTCTTCTAAGTGGGCTAAGACGCTGACACTTTCCGATGCGCTAGGCTTCGTGATTCTGAATATTTCCTCCGGTTCTGGAGTTTCAAAAGACGCTGACTGGGTAGAACAGGCTAAGCGCGCTAAGACTTCTGGTGCGCGCGTGCTGGGGTATGTGCGTACCACTTTCGGTAAACGCCCCAAGGCTGAAGTCATGCAGGAAATCCAGAATCACATTGATTGGTATGGGGTGGACGGGGTTTTCCTAGATGAAGCTGTAAACGGCTGGAGCGCCGACCAGAAACCCTACGTGCCTTACTATCAGGATCTCTACGACACTATCAAGGCTAAGTATGGGGAAATCTTCTGGGTAGTCAATAATCCAGGCTCGAACACCATCGAAGAAATGGTAAGCACAGCAGATGTACTCATGACTTATGAACAGTCAGCTGAGAAGTATCTACACCCTGAAGTGCCTGTAACCCCTGACCACTATCTGATGTACCCATCAAACAAGTTCTGGCATGTCGTCCATGACGTTACCAAAGAGAACTACGTCGCAGTGATGGACAAGGCGAACGAAGAGCACGCAGATCATGTGTATTTGACTGACCTTTCGTTTGTGCCTTCACCTGACCCACAGACGCCTGCGGTTAACCCGTATGCCGCGCCACCGTCTGACTGGCTTCTTGAACGGCAGCTTATCTGGGCGCGTGGCGGTCTTGCCTTGCAGAAGCAGATTGACAGCATGGGCGGTAGCACCATGAGCGTAACCGATAACGGGAACGGCACTGCGACCCTCAAACTTTAGGAGAAATAATTGACTAACCTAACCATCCCCACCATTACTAATGGTGAGTTGACAGGTGAGGGTCTTCAAGCGGCACGAAACGTTTCGCTCGGATTGAGCTACCACGCTTCTGCCCCCAAATGGGGCGCTGACCCCACCGGCACCTTTGATTCAACACCGGCGTTCAATGCGATGTTTGCGGATATTCGCTCTAAATACGATAAGGGATATGGTGGGGCTACCATTTATGTTGCACCTGGCACTTATCTTATTGAGCCTGGCGTGCTGGATATTCCAGGGCGCACTGTGATTCTAGGTGCACCTAAGAACACCGTGTTTGTTCCGTACACTAAGAACATTCCCTCTGGCGGGTACTCGGAGCCAACCGCGCTTTTCAGTATCGGTTCGTGGACTGTTACCTCTGGTGGCGTGAATGGTGACCAGTATCGGATGCGCTCAGGGCTTGAAAATATTGTTATAAAAGGTGTTTGGAAGTACGACTGGCAAGCCCAGACCGGCATCATCAAGAACCTAACCGGCATTCTTTTTAATACCTATTTGACGTCTTCCCCTCAAAACCCGGACGCCTACCATCATCTCGAAAATATTGAGATCTGGGATGTAGACTTTGGCATCTTGTTGATTGGGCCGGATGACCAGGGAATCAAGGCTAACAATATTCACATTGACCGCACTAATTCTGCGGGCATGATTGTTGGACGCCCTTTGTGGCATCCTCAGCAGATTAGCTCGTCTGGTGCGGATAACCATTTCACTAACGTGG
This sequence comes from Rothia amarae, assembly GCF_042677725.1. Taxonomy (NCBI): domain Bacteria; kingdom Bacillati; phylum Actinomycetota; class Actinomycetes; order Micrococcales; family Micrococcaceae; genus Rothia; species Rothia amarae. The sequence continues at coordinate 42,240 of NZ_JBHUCN010000010.1, read as the reverse complement.
ATATTCACGGGTGCAATAAAGGCGGCGGTGACTTCGGCGGCCTAGAGCTGTACACCTCTAATTGTGTTTTTGTGGCGTGCAAGGTCTGGTATGTGCAGCGCACTATTACAGACAATATGTCTGCCGATGATTCGGGTTCTAACGTTGACCGCTTTTGGCGTATTCGTCACGGCTGCGGGGTCTATGTGCGGGGTAGTCGTAACCGCTTTCAGGCTTGCGAAGTTCAAGAGGTCGGCGGTGCTTGCTGGGTTATCGCCGGGTCAATGAATACTTTTACTGGGTGCAACGCTGATTCAGCTTCGGTTTTCTCCCAGGCTGGCACGGTCACGGATGAGAAGAATAAAGTATCTACTCTGATGAATACTGCGCCTGGCTTCTACATCACGAACTGGGCGCACGACCTGGCTATGACTTCTTGCCAGGTGTATTCGATGCATGGCTCTGGGCATTCGCATAAGTGGGGTTATTACATTGAGTCGTATTCGGACACTATGAGTATTTTGGGTTGCCGTGCTACTCATCTTTCTAGCCCTGATTTGGCGGTTTCTATACCTTCCAAATTTGCTAAGGCTGGGGATGTTTACATTCAGGTGAACAACAGTATTTATACTGACCACGTAACGCGTGCAATCACGTTAGCTCCGTAGGGACTCATATTTTGAGTCCCTTTTCTTTTGCCCCGGCACGGGTTTGTGCCGGGGCTTCTTATCTCCCCCTGAAAGGAGGGAATTATGCTGACAGGCATTGATATAAGTGGCTATCAACAAGGACTACCTCAGAGCGTTATCAATCAGGCTGATGTTGTCGTAGTGAAAGCCACTGAAGCAACCGGGTATATCAACCCGGCTCTTGAAGAACAATTCACGCAAGGAGTAGTAGGCGGCAAAAAGGTAGGTGTCTACCATTTCGCACGCTCAGGTGACCCTATCGCTCAGGCTGATTTCTTCGTAAACACAGTCGCTAATAGATCGCTCTACCCTGACTTTTACGTACTCGACTTTGAGGACGAGAGCATTCTCCCTGACGAGTCTTTCGCGCTAAGGTTCCTTGGGCGTGTCCAAGAGCTAACCGGAACTGTCCCGTGGTTCTACTGCTACATGAACCCACTCAGAACTTATGCTTATCCTGGTGTGCGGGACGCGGGCTATAAGCTATGGCTGGCAGGTTACCCCTATGGTGGCGCGCAAGGTTTCGGACCGCGCATGAGCCTAGACGATTACATCAGCTTCAGTGGCTATGACTCTAGCGGGTGGGACTTCGCGGGCTGGCAGTATTCCTCTGAGGGAAGGCTTGACGGATGGGGCGCTGACCTTGACCTCAACATTTTCTTTGAGGATGTCATCAACAACCACACTGGCGTTCTTCCAGGGCAGGAGCCTGTCGCACCAGATCAGCCACCTGCAAGCATGGAAGATGCGATTGCTTGGATGACTGCGCTTCAGGGGCTCGTTACGTATTCAATGGAAATGGATAAGCGTAACGGTCCTGATTCTTATGATTGCTCTAGCTCTGTCTATCATGCGCTGATTGATGCCGGCATTTTCGGTGAAGGCTCCCGTATCGGCAATACCGAGACGATGTTCAATGATTTCCCAGAGCACGGCTTTGTGGAGGTAGAACGTGATGTAGATGGTTCTTTCCATACTCAGCGTGGGGATATTTTCATCTGGGGTGAGAAGGGCTCTAGCGCCGGTAGCGGTGGACATACAGGCATCTTTGTTGATGCTGACAATATCGTGCATTGCAACTACGGCTACAACACGATTTCGATTAATCCACATGATTACATTTGGTCGCTTAACGGCGAGCCTTCTATAACTATTTTCCGTTATGTCCCGAGGAACACTTTCTCGGCGGCTCTAAGACAATCTGATTCCTTGGAGGGGATTATGGCTCTGTATTCGAGCAAAGAAGAATTTGAAGCGGCTTTGCGCAAGAACATTGCGCAGCCAATTCTTGACGAGTTGACACCAGGTAAGGCTGGCGTGAAGACCGCAGGCAGTGTTTTCTTGCGCCTGTACAACATCGAGAAGCTTCTTGATACTTTGACCGGTCTTTTCTTGCCGGGTAAGGCAAAGGTTCGTAATGAGGGTGACATCCGTCGCCTTCTCCGTAAATCAGCAGGGGAGAAGTAAATGGAAGACAAGAAATTGCAGTTCGGTAATCTGGCTAAGCTGGTGCCTTTGACTATCATTTCGGTTGCTGTGGGTGTTGCCTTGGTAATCGCGGTGGCTCGCGGGCTTGCTTATGAAGGTCTGCTGGATGCGGCTAAGGTGCTTGCCACTGGTGCTGGTGCTGCGCTGGTTGGTTCTTTGACGGCGGCGGCTGGTAAGTCTCAGACTCGTATTGACTTAGAGGCTGCGCGTTTTGATTCTCAGCCTGTGGAGGTTGAGCCGGTGACGTCGCCTACTGGTTCAGTGGCGGTTACTGAGGTTGAGCCGGCGGGTAAGCGTTTCGCTGACCCCGAGATTTCGGAGACTCCTTCCTCTTTGCTGTAAATGTTTGCTCCTCATCGCCCTTTGCGGGTGGTGAGGGGCTCTTTTTTTGTAGCCTTTTTGCAGCCGTTTTGTGTTCTTTTATTATCGCCTGTAGTCTCTTTTTGTATCTTCTTGTCTTTTTTCGTATCACTTACGGGATGTTCCCTAAAACGTTCTTCCTAGTGGGGCGGGATATAAAGACTAGAACAAGGGGTCGCAGGTTCAAATCCTGTCAACCCGACACAAAATAAACCTCTCCACTAGGTTCGAAGCGTAGTGGGGAGGTTATTTTTATGCCCAAAACCTATTGATTCATACCGCTCTTTTGATGTTCAACATCCTTGCGCGTTTTCTCTTATAGTCCTGCTCGTTGAACTTTTCTGTGCATTTTTTTGAGCTTGTTTCGAATAAACAATTTTCCATGCAGGGCTTACCAATGTAGGTCCGAGCTTCCTTCAGAGAGAGGCTCATTTTTTGCGGCTAGAATGCTTTGAACCATTCCAGGGATGGAACTCAGATGAAGGGTTTCCTGGATGGCCTTCCAATCTTCTTCGCTGATCAGGACGGCGTTGCCCCTCTTGCCGGTAATCGTGAGTGGTTCCGCATTATTATTGACCTGGTCAATAAGTTGATAGAGGTGTGTACGAGCGTTTGTGGCCGATATTGCTGTCATATTCCAAATCGTACGCTATAACGTACGACCTGAAAAGGATGTTTTAAGGTATCACACATCATGAGAAGATAGTAGAACCATCGCCATCTACAGAGGGAACCCGCGGTATGTAAGAAAAACATATCGAAAACCTCAAGATAGCAGAGGATTCTCAAAGACTCATCGAAAACTAGCCAACAGCTCCACCCCTATTAGTTTGCTTTACAAATAACCCCTGAAAGATCCCTCATGCTCATTCTTGCCAGTATCTTTGTCAGCCTCGCCGTACTCATCCACATCTACATTTGGGTGCTGGAATCTTTCCTCTGGGATAAACCTCGCGGCTTACAAACATTCAACATGGACTCCAACCGCGCCGCGCTCACCAAAGAAATGGCAGCAAACCAGGGGCTCTACAACTTGCTTCTGGCGGTTGTTGCCTTTGCCGGACTGATGGCGCTATGGAGCGGTTCTCTTGCGGTGGCAAAAGCGCTCATTTTTGCAGGGGCAGGTTCTATGGCAATTGCCGGTATCTTCCTCTTCGCCACCAGTGCAGATAAACGCCGTCCAGCACTGATTCAACTGGTTCCCCCGCTCGTCGGCGTCATCGCTGCCGCTCTGATTTAAGTTTTCCTTTGGCTCTTTCAGGCTGCCAACAGTCCACTAGGGGGAGTACTAATGAACACCCCAAAGATCCTCCGCCAACCGAGTAATATGGATGGTGAGATAAGTGCGTTCATCGGCAGATAGATCCTCACCCAGATGTATCTCAAGTAGCATTTTGGCCTTGAGCGCGCAGGATACCTTTACGCGCCCGAAGAAGAGCGAAGTTTAGGAATCTGCCAGAGGAAGAACAAAAGGTTGTACACATGAAGTATTTTCACGGATACCTCCCCTGAGCCACTGCAATAATTCTATCGGGTGCGAACAGGGCAGTGGCCCGGAAATACGCCTTTCCGGGCCACTGCCCGCTAACGGTTCGCTGAGATGCGACTATGAATTTTCAGGGTAGGAAGGCTTCCAATCTTCTGGCGGCAACTCATTGGTCTGAATAAGCTGCTGGTACCAGAAGAACGAATCTTTGCGATAACGCGCGAGATCTTTGAGATCGAACTCGTCGCGGTTCACATAAATGAAACCGTAGCGCTTTGCCACGCCCTGATGGGTGGACACCACATCGATAGCAGTCCAGGGGGAGTAACCCAGGATTTCGACGCCGTCTGTAATCGCTTCCTGCGTCTGCTCCAGGTGCTTGCGCAGGTACTCGATGCGGTAATCATCGTGTACCCGCCCGTCATCGGTGAGCTGGTCGAAAGCACCGAGCCCGTTTTCGGTCACGATGAGGGGCAGACGGTAGCGATCCCAGATTGCACGGTAGGTCATGCGCATACCCACAGGGTCAATTTCCCAACCGAAGTCGGTCATCTGCAGATGGGGGTTAGAAACAGCCTTGAAGTATCCTTCTTCACCTTCTGCGATTTGCTGGTCGGCGTCCTCGCTACGTTCTGAGGCACCACCACCCAAGGGCGCATCTGCCATGGTGGTGGTGTTGTAGTAGTTGAAAGCAATGAAGTCAGGTCGAGCCGATTTGAGAATCTCCAAGTCGCCTTCTTCAATGGTGGGCGCCCAGCCGTGTTCTTCCAGATAGGCCCAAGCCAGAGTGTTGTATTCACCGCGCACTGCCAAATCAAGGTAGAGCCAGTTGCGCACCGCATTGTAGTTATCGGCGGCAATCACGTCCTCCGGTTTGGACGACGCAGGGTAAACATAGGAGATGTTAGGTGCTGGACCAATCTTGGCCTCGGGATGCATCTGGTGAAGCATTGCCATGGTCTTCGCCTGCGCCAAGAACATGTTGTGATTGATTTGGTAGAGCTCCTTGTCGGGGTCATCACTGGTGGTGGTGATAATGCCGAGCTTATGACCGTGCAGAATCATCATGTTCTGCTCGTTGATAGTCAGCCAATACTTGACCTTGGAGCCATACTCTTTGAAAAGAACTTCGGCGTAGCGGACGAATGCGTCGGTGGTGGTGCGGGACGCCCAGCCGCCTTTTTCATCTAAAGCAATCGGAGTGTCGAAGTGGAACATCGTCACGATGGGTTCGATATTGTGAGCCAGCAATTCGTCGATGAAGTTGTGGTAGTACTCGATTCCCTTGGGATTGATTTCGCCGTCGCCGTCGGGGATGATGCGTGACCAGGCGATAGAGAACCGATGCGCGCGGAAGCCCATCTCTGCCATCAGCGCGATGTCCTCTTGATAACGGTGGTACTGATTAGCAGCTACTTTGTAGTCGCTGGTCCCTTCGGGTAAATCTTTCTTGAGGTCGATGGCAATAGGGCCGCGACCGTCCTCGTCCCATGCGCCTTCTACCTGGTAAGCGGAGGTCGAAGCAGACCAGAGAAAATCTTGTGGGAAAGGCTTGAGCTCTTTGTGGTACATGGTGTTCCTTATCTAGAGAGTTATTTTTAGCGTTCGACGATGACGGCGAGTTCACCGGCATGAAGCTGCTTATTGAGTTGAGGTTCAACGGTGGAGAAGTTACCGGAGTTAGTGATGATGGTGATTACGGTGTCATCATATCCAGCCTGAGCCACTTGAGCACGATCATAGGTAACGAGTGGCTGACCGGCAGTCACGATATCGTCTTTTCAGACGTGCATGGTGAAGCCTTCGTTCATCATGATGGGGTGAGCCCCCCCCAATGCAGACCAAACATGAACTTTACTGCATGTTGAAAATGATTCTCAACAGGTAGAATGGCGGGATGACTGATCAACACAAAACCCATCACCACCAGAACTCGGAGAACCTAACGCCCCAAGAATCATGGAACAACCTTTACTCGGAAAGAGAGCAGGTTTGGTCCGGTAAACCCAATGCAACTTTGGTGGCTTTGATTGAAAAATACCAGCCCACCACCGTCCTGGATCTTGGATGCGGCGAAGGTGGCGATGTCATCTGGCTGTCACAGCGCGGCTGGGCGGCTACGGGAATTGATATTTCCGACGTCGCTATCGAACGCGCTCGCCAATCTGTAGAAAAAATTGGTGTGGAAGCCGAATTCGTGGCGGCGGATTTAGCAGAATGGCGAACTGACAGGAAGTTCGATCTCATCGTTTCCAGTTTCATGCAGTCCCACTTTGATGACCTCGACCGCATTGGAATTTTTAGAGCCGCACTTGAACTCTTGAATGTTGGGGGAGAGCTGGTCTCTCTTTCACATGCAGGCATGCCGTCGTTTATGAAAGAAGATGACCCTCGCCGCGAGAAGAGGGAGAATCTTCCGCAACCCCTGGTTGAGGCGCATACTCTCACGGAAAATGACGATCGTTTTGAAGTAAAACTTGCGGAAACCAGAAGCCGAACAGTTACCTCACCCGACGGTGAAGAAGGCACTATTGACGACGGCGTGCTGGTTATCAAGCGAGTTCGCTAGGTATTTTCTGTACAGTATCAGGATATTTTTCTTAAATCAGTCTACTTTCGGTGAATAGAAAGTAGACTGATTTTATGACTACTACTCCTCAGAAAAAGACTCTTAAAGATAAATCACTGAACTTCATTACCGACGGGTACCTTTTCGCTTCGCGTATGCGTGCTAAAGCTGGTTTGAAGCAGAACTCCCACGAACCTTTCACCCTCAAGATGTTGGGTAAAGACGCCACGATGATTCGCGGCAAAGAAGCCGTGGGCTTCTTCTACGACGAGTCCAAAATTAGCCGTGATGGCGCCATGCCTCACGCCGTCAATGACACTCTCTTTGGTAAGGGAACAATTCACGGGCTCGACGGTGAGGCCCACAAGGTGCGCAAAGCTCAGATGGCGGCGATGGCTTATGACGACGACGCACGCGTGGCTCACTTTGCCGACCTTGTTACCGAAGAAATGGAGCGCACTCTCTCGGACTGGGCTGAAACGCCCGGCAATGTTTACGACGATGTAGCGGTAGCCTACGGACGCGCAGCTTTCCGCTGGGCTGGTATTCCTATGACCGATGAGCAGATGGTCAAAGAGGCTCAGCGCATGAGCCATCTGCTGGATACGTTCGGTAATCCTCTGAAGAATCCTCTCGCCTGGATTGACCGCGCAAAGCTGGACCGCTGGTTCGAACAGCTCATTGAAAATGTTCGCTCAGGAACTCAGGACGTTGACCCTGATTCCGTGACCGCGCACATCGCGGATTTGCGCGATGAAAATGGCGAACTGGTTTCCGCCCGCATTGCAGCTATTGAACTGCAGAATCTCACCCGCCCCACTATTGCGGTTTCCCGCTTTGCGGCTTTTGCTGCAGTAGCGCTCGTACAGAACCCTGACTGGGCAGAAAAAATCCGCTCCGCAGTCGAGGCCAAGGGGAGCTGGGCGAATGTCCCCGAATCCATTGCCTTTGCTCAGGAAACCCGCCGTAAGTACCCATTTGTTCCCATGCTCCCCGGCTATGTCAAAGAAGACGCCGAAGTTTCGGGCTGCCCGGTGCATAAGGGACAGCGCGTTTTGATTGATATCTTGGGTACCAATAACTCTCCTCAGCTCTGGGAAAACGCCGCTGATTTCGACCCCTCCCGCTTTATGGGCGTCGAGAATTGGGAAGATATCGCCTACTTTATTCCTCAGGGTGGCGGCGATGTGCATACTGGCCACCGCTGCCCCGGTGAACGCATTGCGGTGACTGCTCTTTCTGTTGCAATTTCTGCCATGGCGCAGAAGAACGTGCATATTTCACAGGATCAGGATGACACCGAGTTCCGCTGGGATCAGATTCTGACCCGTCCTAAGACAGGTGTGCGTATTAGCGTAGATGCTGCTTCTGCGCGCTAATTCGTAAGAAAGAGAAAGAACCTCCCACCCACTAGCCAATTTGGCTCACTGGGTGGGAGGTATCTCTTTTGCTTTTACATGGAGGTCGGACCAGTATTTTTAGTCATGGTTTTGGTGCCGACAGCTAAGCGAGGAACATGCTCTAAAAGGGATTTGAAATTAAAAGTCGCCCCTAGTTGCGAGTAGGTTACCCGCAGCTAGAGGCGCGTCTCTTTATCTTAGTGGAGGGAGCCGATGGTCTGCTCGACGGCGTCGAGCAGTTCACCGTTAGCGACCAAACGTACTGTTTCGTTGATTTCAGGAGCCAGATAGCGGTCAGTTCCCGGGCCCTTCACGGTTTGGCGGAGCTTGGAGATAACCGCACCGGTTGCTGCTGCCGGTTTCTGCGGAGCCCGCATATCAATACCTCGGGCAGCCGTCAGAATCTCAATAGCTAAAACACGCGTGAGACCATCCACTGACTTACGTAGCTTACGAGCGGCACTCCACCCCATGGATACGTGATCTTCCTGCATTGCAGAAGATGGAATCGAATCAACGGATGCCGGATTAGCCAGACGCTTGAGTTCAGAAACAATCGCTGCTTGGGTGTACTGGGCAATCATATGGCCAGAATCTACACCAGGGTCATCCGCCAAGAATGCGTTGAGACCGCGGTTGCGGGCGGGATCCAAGAAGCGGTCGGTGCGTCGTTCGGAAATAGAGGCGGCATCGGCAACAGCAATAGCCAAGAAATCTAGAACGTAGGCAACCGGTGCTCCATGGAAGTTACCATTCGATTCCACGCGACCGTCCTTGGTTACTACCGGATTATCGATGGCAGAAGCAAGCTCGCGAAGAGCAACTGAACGAGCGTGCTCAATGGTGTCTCGCACCGCTCCAGCAACTTGCGGGGAGCAGCGTAACGAGTACGCATCCTGAACATAGGTTGAATGCTCGCCCTGATGGTGGCGGATGATCTCGGAATCTTCCAGAACAGTGCGAATATTGCGCGCTGCTGCAATCTGACCGGGATGGGGGCGAAGTTCATGCAAGTCAGCGGCGAAGACACGATCGGTGCCGACCAGACCTTCAACAGACATTGCTGCTGCGACGTCGGCAAGGCGTACCAACCGGTCAAGATCGGTAATTGCCATGACCAACATCGAGAGCATGCCGTCTGTGCCGTTAATCAGCGCAAGACCTTCTTTTTCCGCTAGCTCAACGGGAGTCAATCCAGCTTCGGTGAGCGCGTCTGCGGCATCCTGGAGATTGCCTTCGGAATCGCGAACTTGACCTTCACCGATGATTGCCAGAGCGCAGTGGGCTAGGGGAGCGAGGTCACCTGAACATCCCAACGAACCATATTCAAAGACCACCGGAGTAATACCCGCAGAGAGCATCGCAGCGTATGCCTTAGCAACTTCAGGGCGTACACCCGTACGACCGGTTGCCATAGTCGAAAGACGTAATAGCATGACGCCGCGGATGACTTCGCGCTCAATTTCAGGGCCGGAACCTGCAGCATGGGAACGAATCAACCCGCGTTGCAAAGCGGTACGCTGCTCTAACGGAATGTGCTTTGAAGCTAAAGCACCAAAGCCTGTGGAGACTCCATACACCGGGGTTTCATCATGTGCTAAATCGCGGATCTGCTGCGCTGATTTTTCGATTTCTTGGAGGGACTCTTCACTGAGCGAAACCGTGGCATCATGGCGGCAGACGTTGATGAGGTCTTCGAAAGAAAGGGCGCCAATTCCCACCTCAACGTGAGGGCGGCCAGCTTTATCGTTAGTCATGATTTATCTTTCTATGTTGGGTGAGAACGGTGTGAGCAATGCGAGCAGCACTGCGCGCAGTGCGTCCGTCAATATCAAAAGAGGGGTTGAGCTCGGCTATATCAGCTGCAATGAGCTTTCCTGACGTAGCAGCTTGACGAACGCAGGAGAGAATCACTGGCAGAGGCACACCAAACGCCGCCGGAGCACTGACGCCCGGAGCAACAGCAGCAGGCAGAACATCCAAATCGACGGTCAAATAGAGCACATCAACAGAATCAATAAAATCCTGGACAAACCGTTGAACGTCACCCAGGTTTTCGGTTTGGCTTTGCTCATCTAGGAGGTATCGCACGTCAAAATGGTCAGCAGTATCAAACAAAATCTGCGTATTGGAAGGCTGGCTAATACCGACGACAGCGTAGGAAAGTTCGGTGCCGGCGGCTGCTTCTTGTTCGAGTGCCTGGCGAAAAGGAGTACCGGAGCTGGGCTGATCTGCAGAGCGCAGGTCGAAATGCGCATCGAGATTCAAAATTCCTACACGCTGTTGCGCACGCGCTGAGGACTGTGCAATTCCCGAATAGGTACCAAACGCAACTTCATGTCCACCGCCAAAGACCATAGCTAGCGCACCGGCGTCGATAATCGTAGCTACCGTATCGGCTAGGCGGCTCTGAGCTGCTTCCAATTCATTTCCAGCAGTGACCACATCGCCCACATCAGCAGTCTTGCGCTCACCCTGATCAGGGGTGAGCGCAAAATTTGCCAGCGCTGCTCGCAAAGCGGCGGGAGCCTTTTGGGCGCCCTGCCTGCCTTTATTTCGGCGGACACCCTCGTCTGAAGCGAACCCCACTAACACCGCATCTAAAGACTTCAGGTTCTCCGGGGTAAAGTCATCGACCGTAAGAAGCTGTTTGAACCAGCGGTTGTGCTCAGGGCCGTCACCGTCGTCTCGTCCGGTAAGAGCCTCTGGTGCTCTATCAATAATCATGCGTTGTTCTCCTGCAATCTGGATGATCCGTGGGTGAGCGTGCCGTCCTTCCACACTCCACTCACCAGCGGAACGCCGGGGCGGTATGCCAGGTGAAGGTGGTTAGGGGCATCCAGCGCCATGAAATTGGCGCGAGCGCCGGGGGAGATTCGTCCAATATCATCTCGTCGTAGCGCCTGGGCACCGCCGGCAGTGGCAGCCCACACCGCTTCATTAGGGCTCATCTTTAAATCTCGGACGGCAATGGCAATACAAAATGGAATCGAAGTAGTAAAACTGGTTCCCGGATTGCAATCAGCTCCCAAAGCAACGGTAACGCCAGCATCGAGCAGACGCCGTGCGTTGGGGTAGTCATTGCGTGTTGAAAAATCTGCACCGGGCAGCACGGTAGCTACCGTGCTGCTGTTCGCTAGAGCATCGACGTCGGCATCAGAAAGATAGACCACGTGATCCACCGACGCGGCATCGAACTCAACCGCTAGTTGAACTCCGGAGCCATAGGTGAGCTGGTTGCCGTGCACCCGTGGAACCAGTCCGTGTTGTACGCCGGCGCTCAGGATTGCCCGTGATTGTTCCTCGGTAAAGGCACCCTTTTCACAGAAAACATCAATCCACTTAGCGTAGTTAGCGGCGAGGGGAATCATCTCATCAATCGCCATTTGCACGTATTCGTCTTGGCGCCCAGCATATTCCTCGGGAGCCACATGGGCGGCGAGTAAAGTGACTTCATCGGTGCAGGTCGCAGCAACTTTCACACCCTGTACTTCAGATGCGGCAGACTGCCCATAGCCCGATTTCACTTCAACGGTGGTAGTTCCCTGTCTCAGGTACTCATTCATATAACGCTGAATATTAGCCTTGAGCTGCTGGTCGGTTGCGGAGCGAGTTTTCTTAATCGTGGTGCGTATTCCGCCTGCCTCGTACTTTTTACCTTCCATGCGAGCAGCAAACTCTACCGAGCGGTCGCCCTGAAAGACCAGATGAGAATGCGATTCGACGAAGCCGGGCAGTACTGCGCGTCCGTCTACATCGAATTGCTGGTCGGCGTCGGGAGCCTGCCCAGCAGAGCCCACCCAGGCTATTTTTCCCTCATCCACAATAAAAGCGGCGTCTTCGATAACGCCCAATGCGCCGTTATCAACGGCTGGGTCGTTAGTAACCAGTGTTTTGATATTGGTGAAAAGCTGGCTTGAAGCCATGTATTTTTCTCCTGAATCAGTAGGGGGTGCGAGGCATCATTTACCTCGCACCCTGGGTGTTGAGCTAGCTCAATCGGTTCTAGTTGACGAGTGAATCGATGAGATCATCGTTGACGGTGTAGGGAAGTGTAATCTGTCCCTTGCCCGAGTAATCGTGATTGAAGTCGGTTGCTGTCTCAATAGAGTGTTCGTTGCGTGCCCAGCTACGGCGCGCCACGCCACACATGACATCCCAGAGTAGGGACGACTTGATGACTTCGTCGACTCGCTCGGAACCATCCAGCACCATACCAAAACCACCGTTGATGGAGTTACCGATACCGGTGCCACCGCCGTTATGCAGCGCAACAAGGCTCATGCCGCGTGCAGCGTTGCCGGCGAAGCACTGGGTTGCCATATCCGCCATAATGTTGGAGCCGTCCTTGATATTGGAGGTCTCGCGGAAGGGCGAATCGGTACCGGATACATCGTGGTGGTCGCGACCTAGCATGACGGGGCCGATTTCTCCGTTACGCACTAGCTCGTTGAAGCGCAATGCGATATCCATGCGCCCCTGTGCATCCTGGTACAAAATACGTGCCTGAGTGCCTACCACTAGGGCATTTTTCTCTGCATCACGAATCCAGTTATAGTTATCGCGATCCTGGTGGCGGCGGGTGGGATCGATACAGTCCATCGCCGCCTGGTCGGTCTTGCGCAAGTCTTCGTGATCACCGGAGAGACAGACCCAGCGGAAGGGCCCGTAACCGTAGTCAAAGAGTTCGGGACCCATGATATCTTCAACGTAGGAGGGCCAGATGAAGCCGTTGCGTTCGTCGCCATCGATAGCAATTTCGGTGACGCCGGCGGAGAAGACCGATGCCATGAATGCATTGCCGTAGTCGAAGAAGTAGGTGCCGCGCTGAACCAATTCCTTGATGAGCTCGTAGTGCTTGCGCAAGGTTGCATCAACCTTTTCAACAAACTGGTCGCGGTCGTTCTTAAGTAGCCTGGTGCGTTCTTCGAAGGTGAGGCCCTGTGGGCAGTATCCGCCGTCGTAGACTGCGTGGCAGCTGGTCTGGTCGCTCAGGAGGGGGATTTCGATGTTGTTGTCGACGGCGTACTGGAGCAAATCTACGATGTTGCCGTGGTAGGCAATCGAAACGGGTGTCTTGGAGTCAATGTGCTCCTTGGCGATGCGGAAAACCTCTGCCAAATCTGAGGAGGCGTGACCAACCCAGCCTTGATCTAGGCGGGTCTGAATGCGCGAGTAGTCTACCTCTGCCACGATACCTACAGCGTTGGCGATTTCAGCTGCTTTAGGCTGAGCACCACTCATACCGCCAAGCCCGGAAGATACGAACAATACGCCCGCCAAATCGTCCTCTGCGGGGATGCCCAGCTTGCTACGCCCTGCATTGAGCAGAGTATTGAAAGTGCCGTGCACGATACCCTGGGGCCCAATGTACATCCAGCCGCCAGCGGTCATCTGACCGTAGTTAGCGACTCCCAATTCTTCTGCAATTTCCCAGTCCTTCTGGTTGTCGTAACGACCAATCATCAGGGAGTTGGTGATAATGACGCGCGGGGACTCGGGGCGGGAAGGGAAGAGACCAAGAGGATGACCGGACATCACAACCAAGGTGGTGTCTTCGGTCAATTCCTGCAGATACTTCATAATCAGTCGGTACTGCAACCAGTTCTGGCAGACGCGACCGGTCTCACCGTAGGTGACGAGCTCGTAGGGGTAGAGCGCTACGTCGGTGTCGAGATTGTTATCAATCTGCACCTGCATTGCCTTGCCTTCGATGCACTTGCCCTCGTACTCGTCGATGGGGCGACCGTGAATCCGACCCCGTGGACGCCAGCGGTAGGCGTAGATACGGCCGTAGGTGCGTAGCTCTTCAAGGAATTCGGGTGCTGCTTGTTCATGCAGTTCTTCGGGTAAATAACGCAGTGCGTTGCGCAGGGCTAGTTTGGTCTGTTCGAGGTTCAAGCGGAATCCGCGCGAGGGCGCGCGGCGGTAGGCGGGGTCAAAGCTGGGCTCGGGTGGAAATTCGTTATCGAGCTTGATTTGCATAGCTTCTGAGGTGCTGGTGTTGTTGTACATATTCACATCCATTTCATCATTGAGTGGGTGGTCTGGTTAGGTTGGGGAAAACTAGATATTTTCAAATTTCTGGGAAAGTTCTTGAACCGTGCTGTGTAGCAGCTGACCAAGTTCAGCTTCTTTTTCAGGTGTAATTCGGTAGGTCGGGACAAGCATGCTCAATGCCGCGATGGTTTTTCCACGCACCTGAAGAGGGGTTGCAATAGCGGTGACATCTGCTTCAACACCGCTGGTGACTACCGTGTATTTTTCATCGTTGTGCTGGTTAAGAAGAACTGCGCCGACCGCGGTGGAATTCAAAGGAATCGTTTGCCCTTCCCAGCTTCTGTGCTGGATGGCGTGCGTTCCGTTTACTACTGCCAAATAGAGGACCTGGTGGTGTTGTTTGATGGAAAGATACACCGATTCGCCGGTTCGTTCTGCAAGTTCGAGCATGGTGGGGCGGCAACGATTCCGTAAGGTGTTGTCGCCCAGGGCTTTGAACCCCAGACGGAGCAATTGCGGCCCAACATCGAATTTTCCCGCACGATCTCGGCGAACAAATTCGAGTTCTTCAAGGGTGTGCAACAGTCGCAACGCGCTGGAGGGGGAGAGCTCAGCTTGCTCAGACGCTTTGGTGAGGTTTATTCCCGGATGATCGCAGACGACGGTGAGGAGCTTGAGGGCGCGTTCAACAGATCGCGTGGTCGTTGTTGGCATATTTCTACCTCACCGATTCCCACTCGCCAGTTTTGTATCTTGAGTCACAAATATCTTACGTTCAGAAGAATACATCAGATATGGGAGCGAAAAATCCCTCAAGAGGTGTTGTTGCAGAATAAAAATAAATTTTCATTAGATGAAAATTGGAGGGATTCGCCCTGTCATTCCGCGCTACTTTCCGTAAAGCGCAAGGATGCGGTGGAAGTGAGCTGTGATACATTTTGGGTAATTCAAAGACGAATTCAAAGGAACTTCATGTCAGAACACGCTATCAGCGAGGAACAGACTGCTGCTCTCGTTCCCGTCAATGCCCCCGGTGCTGGGAAAGATGCACTCAAACTCATTCTGTGCTCAGTCTTGGGCATCTTCATGTTTTTTATCCCCATCACCATAGGTGGAAAAAGTACTATCCCGCTTGATCACCTGGTGAGTTGGGTGAAGCTAGCTATCGGCCCAGTTGTTCCATGGCTAATGCTAGCCCTCGTCCTTTTGGGAACATTGAGACCTTTTATTACGGGGCGATGGAAGAAATCTCTTACTCAGAAGATATTTTCAGTGCTCAACATAGTGGGCCTTATCGCAGCTGTGCTGATGATGACCTCCCCACCAGCATGGTTAGCGGATAAATCTATCGGCCCTTTCCTATGGAATACTTTAGTGACCTCGGTAGGGCTCATCGTGCCCATTGGCGCTATCTTTCTGGGCTTCCTCATCGGTTTTGGACTGATGGAATTTGTGGGTATTTTTGTCCGACCTATCATGTACCCCATCTGGAAAACCCCGGGCCGCTCTGCGGTAGATGCGGTAGCCAGTTTTGTGGGGTCCTACTCTCTTGGTCTACTCTTAACCAACCGTGTGTACAAACAAGGCGGATATACCGCTAAAGAAGCAGCAATTATAGCCACAGGCTTTTCCACGGTTTCAGTAACCTTCATGGTCATTGTGGCTAATACCCTCAAAATCATGGATTTGTGGTTGCAATACTTCTTCACCGCATTTTTTATGACTTTCGTGGTGACAGCTATCTGCGTTCGTATTCCGCCGCTGTCCACCATCCCAGACACCCACTTTCCAGGGTCTACCCCTAACCCTGAGCAACCCATCACTCGCCATAAGATGCAAGTGGCGTGGGAACAGGCACGCGGAACTCTACATGCTAACCCCGGAATCGTTCAGACCATGTGGCTCAATTTCAAAGACGGTGTCATCATGGCGTCAGCAATTCTGCCCTCGATTATGTCCGTTGGTTTGCTGGGATTGCTGGCGGCAAAATACACTCCCATCTTTGACTGGATGGGTTGGATTTTCGTTCCCTTCAATAAGCTAGCCGGTATGCCAGATCCCTTACTGGGTGGCAAAGCCATCAGCCTGGGGCTGGTGGAAATGTTCCTACCCGCTACTGAAATTGGTCCTGAAGGAGACACCCTCACCGCGTTCATTATCGCCGTAGTTGCGGTATCAGGAATTATCTTCCTCTCAGCTATGGTGCCCTCCATCATGGCAACCGATATTCCCGTGAAATTCTGGCACCTGTTGGTGATTTGGGTAGAGCGCGTTATCCTGAGCATCCTCATTACTGCCCCCATAGCCCATCTAATTATTTAGCGGACAATCGACGTGGTTCATGCTCGACGCGACCCATCGGCGTTCCAAAGTTTCGAGATGCCGCGCCGATGCGAATCTATCAAGTGAGTATCGACCACTCCGCAAGCCTCAAACATGGCATAGACCGTCGTTGGTCCCACGAAAGAAAATCCTTCTTTTTTAAGACGCTTGGCAAGATTCTCCGACTCCTCAGACCGGGTAGGAACCTCTACAAACCTCTGCGGGGTGGGAGTTTGCTCAGGCCCGTAACTCCAAATCAACGCAGGTAAACCGTCATCGACCAGCATCCCGTTAGGGAGTGTAAAACCTAAAAGCGCTGCCTCTGCTGCTGGTAGCTCGACGTCGGGGGAGAGGCGTACCTGCTCTCTGAGGCTCTGCGCTCGCTGTCGCAGAGCGAGGGTAGCGCGTGCATTCTTGATGACAGCGCGAATCTTCGCTTCGGAACGAATAATCCGCGGGTCTTCCTTGATGCGGGCGACATCCTCGTCCGTCAGAAGAGCTACAGCATCGGGGTTGAAGTCCAAAAAGTCTTCTCTAAGTGCGTCTCTCTTCACTAACACGGTGCGCCAGCTCAAACCGGCTTGAAAACCTTCTAGGCAGATCCGTTCAAACATACCCTGCTCATCAGCAATGGGTACGCCCCACTCCTCGTCGTAATAGGTGCGCATCAGCTCATCTGTTGCAGCCCAGCGGGGGCGAGAAAGACCATCCTCGCCGGTCACCACATCGGGGGTCAACTTTTCAGGAGCTGGATGCTGCTGTGGCTCTGGCATAATGTTCTCCTTAGTTACCTGCCGGGGATAGACCTGTCTGTCGAAGCGTAATATTGATTCGACCCTCAGGGAAATTGAGTTCAGCAGGTGAAGTATCAGGCAAAATCTTCGGCACGCCATGATACATAAAACGGCTGGGACCGCCAAAGACAATTAGGTCCCCAGAAGCCAGCAAAACATCCTCAAAGGGCATATTTTTATTTTCCGTATTTCCTGCACGAAAAACGCCCGTATTGCCCAGCGATACCGAGACAATCGGCATCGATGACCGCTCATCCTTATCCTGGTGCATTCCCATTGAAGCATGAGGTGCGTAGTAGTTGATAAGCGCCACATCAGGGCAATAGCTAGAAACCCATTCGGCATGCTGTGGACCATCAAAAGCGGGCCACGACGGCGCCGTCGCTGCGTGATACGCCACATCTAATGCCTGCCTACCCATGCGCTGTAACCAATCTGGAACAGCAAACGGCTGCGCACCACCAAATTCCGGAGCATCATTGCGATAGGCATAATCGCTCCAATGCCAGCCCAACGAGGTAAGGCGCACGGACATTTTCTTGCCATAAATCTCGGGCGAATGAGGAGGAATACCTCGGGAAATTCCTTCTCTTTCGGGGGTAGTCTGACCCCAGCGGAAAAATTCCCCCACCAAAAATCGCTGCTGATTCATCGAAAGCCAACCGGGCACATGAACGCAGCCGGGGTAAATCTCCCGCGGCTGTCTCACCAAATCGGTGTCACTGAAAAGAGCCGGCATCTAAAAAAGCCGAGTTTCTTTCTCGGAGGTAGGTTCTTCTAGATCCAGCAGAAATTGTTTAGTTTCCACCCCTGCGGCATACCCCGTCAATTTTCCGTCGGCACCCACCACTCGGTGGCAAGGAATGAAAATGATGCATCGGTTGCGCCCAACTGCTTGCCCCACCGCTTGAGCAGGGGCATGCGGGCCCACAATCTTAGAGATTTCTCCGTAGGTGGTGGTGTAACCATAGGGGATATCTTCGAGTGCCTGCCACACCGCTAACTGGAAATCACTACCTGCCGGTTTGAGTGGCACAGTAAAAGAGGTTCGATTCCCCGCTAGATAATCATCTAGTTCGCGGGCTGCTTCAGAAAGTATTGGTTGAGAATCAAGTTCTGTGGTTTCTCCCAGTTCCTCTGCGGAGGCAAAGTGTGATTGCCCTTCAAGCCAAGCACCTGTCAGCGACGTTCCGTCGGTTGCCAGATACACAGTACCTAGGGGGCATTCATGGGTTGCATGTAAGGTATCGTGGGTCATAAGTGCTCGTTTCTTGAGAATGGGCTAGAGAAAGGGATAATCGTAGTCTAAAGCGAAAAGTGCTTCAAAGTCTTGGGAGAGCAAGATATGCTTCCCCTCACTTTTCATTGCTCAACCTAACTTCTAGACCATCCCCAGCCACTTCCAATAAGTAGTTGAGAAGAGCAGCACCAACAGGTAGCCGATGACTGTTAGGGGAATGCCGGTTTTGAGAAACTGCTTAGTAATGAACGCTCCTGTGCCGTAGGCAAGCATATTCTGTGGAGCTGAGACAGGAAGTAGGAATCCGAAGCTAATGAGGAACTGTTGAATCACCACAAACCCGAGACCATCCTGAGGAGCGGTCAACGTCGAAGCTAGCGCGATATACACAGGAATGAGGGCAGAAGATAGGGACGTTGCCGAGGCGAATCCCAAATGAATCAAAATGGTGAAAGCTGATACCAAGGCGATAGTAGCTAACAGCGGCATATGTTGCAGACCGAGAGCACCAAAGGTAACCTCCGAAAGCCACTTAGCTGCGCCCGTCTTCAGCAAAAGAGTGCCCAGGGAAATGCCCACTGCAAAGACCACCAGTGTGCCCATTGATGAGCTTTTCTGCTGATTTCCAAGTGAAAACACCAATTTTGGGTAGTAGCAGGAATCCAATGGCAACGAGGTTCTGCGCTGCCGCCGTTTTGATACCGATATTCCAAATAGAAACAGATTGAGCTGCGGTAATAATTAGAAGAGCCGATAGCTTTGAATCTTTCGCCATACCGAAGGCTGCTACCATGCCCAAAAGAATTGGGACGACTGCGCCAGCACGGGCCGTTGCTGAGGGAACGAAGAAGGCGAGGATAATCGAGATAGCAATGGCGCCCACGACAATGTGCGAGGTCTTTTCCCCGGCAAATCTCAAAACAATGAGAGCAATGCGCTTATGCAGTTCTGTTGCCTGCATCGCGGCAGCAAGGGCGAGGGCAGCTGCCACCAGAGCGACGCCGGAGGAGCTGAATCCGCCCAGGGCTGTAGCGAGAGCATCAGTGGTCCCTAGAGCTTTGGAGGGTTCTTTGGGGTCGGGTGAAAGCCCCAGCAAAATCGTAATGTAACCGATAATGAGCACCGAGGACACCGGATAGCTCACCGCCTCGGTAACCCACATAATAACGGCGAAGCCCAGTACCGCAAGAGAAATTTGCCCCTGCCAGGAGAGGGACTCACTGTGTGGTAAGAGTAAGACCGCTATCAACACGATATGAGCCAGAATAAACCAGAGGGTTTTGAGGGAAAATCGAGGTAGTTTCCGCTCAGAATCAGGGGTGGCTGAAATTTCGGCAGGGGCGGATTCGGTGGGCGATACAGCCCGGGAGGAGCTCATGGGAAATCCTTCTGATGAAAGTAGGTTATATTTCCACACTAGCCTTGGTCTAAGAAGATTTTTGGGGTATTTTTCCCCTGCGATATTTATGACAGAAGATGAAGTTCTGCTGAGATTTTTACCGCTTCAGGCGAAGTTTTCGCCACCGTGAAATTGCTTGAAAAAGCTCCTCTTTACGGGGGAGTACCACATCGCCTCGGACTCTAGAATCTGACCCTGTGAGCGTCTCTAACCCTTCTCTTTCAATCTGCTCGATGACCTCCTGTACCGCTGGCGCAAGGGGAATCTGAGCTGTTTGAAGACGCCGGGCAACTAAGGGCAAGCATAGTGCTATGGCCTGAGTTTGCCCAGAATCCACCAGCTGGGAGAGATACCGCAAATCAAGGTTCTCTTTACCGATTTGTATCTCCTCTAATCCGCGACCCCGAGGAGGTTTGCGCGTGTCCTCTACAAGAAGGGAATTCGGGTCAACCGTTCGAGGTGCGCCCAGCAAAGCTAGTGAGGACGTTTTATCGGTATTACCTTCTGAGAGGGAATGCTTCGTTTCGTGATACTGCTTGGCTAGTTGGTGCGCTCGCTCGGTCACATCTTGAGGAACGTATTCATTCAAAGCAATAACGGTATGTGCGTGTTCGAAGAACGCTCCAGACCCTCCCATTACCAAAATGGTTGAAATTCCCCGATCTTCCCACAGGTCTGAGATTCGATCGACGAACGGGGTAATGGGTTCGGCTGAAATTAAAGCTTTCATGCGCTGGTCGCGAATCATGAAGTTCGTGGCGGAGGTATCCTCATCAATAAGCACAGTACGCGTACCTATTTCAACGGCTTCGGCTAAATTAGCTGCCTGGGAGGTGGAGCCACTGGCATTGGCTGTAGAAAATTCTTGCGTATCAATCCGCCCCGGCAGATTATTAATCATGGTAGAAATATTGGTACCTGTGACGGCGCGGCCATCCTCAGCCCGCACAGAAACAGCGGTTGGATCGCTCACTACCAGCTGGCGTCCGTCTCCTGGAATATGTGGGAAGACGCCGCGCTCTAGCGCTTTCAAAAGCGTGGATTTTCCATGAAAACCTCCACCAACCAGAAGAGTAATACCCTCTCGAATACCTAAACCACTGATAGAGCGCCCGCTGGGCAGATCAAAGAAAACTTTGTTTTCTGCGGGAGATTCAAAGGGAACAGCATTAGCTAGTGGGGTATCTGAATTGCCTGAGCGACGGGCAAGAACAGCACCATCCGCTACGAAACCCACCAGATGCCTGTCCTGCAATTCACGCTGTATAAATAAATAATCGCGCAGGGTTTGCACGTGCTGTTTCAACGCATGATGTTGCAGCCGCTCGCCGAGTGCCGAGTAGCTGACTAAACCAGGTAAGTCGTCCACCAAAAGTCCTGCAGCGAGGCGACCCTTGACTCGGCGTCCAGCGGCAGGAAACTGAAAAGTAAGCGCAACCTGAACCGTGCCTTTCTCACAGGTCACCGAAGAACGAGGGAGAATTTCTTGTCCAGGGCGTACCGCCTGAAATTCTCGAGGACCGTGGGATATAGCATCGTAAATGTCTCGGGCAATAAAATCGCTCACCGCAACACGATCTGCAGTGTCTTGCAAAAACTCTTGGGGTACCTCGGTAGCTGTAACTGGTAAGGTAATCCGAATTCTCGACGCCGACGCATAGGGATCGGGCTGCACCTTATCAATATGCAAGTCAAAGCCCTGAAACTGCCATGTTCCCGCTAGCTGTTTGAGCGCACCGTATGATTTGCCGTCCAATGAATGAAGCCGTGAATAGAGCTGAGATGAAGTACCCATACACCTCAGCATATAAGAAAGCCGGGGCATGACAATTTCATGCCCCGGCTTGACTTACTGAGAGAGATTAGTCGGTGATAACGTCTTCATCGACCCAGTCGAGGGTCTTAGAAACCGCCTTCTTCCAGTTACGGTACTGGCGCTCGACATCCTCAGTATCCATATCCGGAGTCCAACGCTTATCTTCGGACCAGTTATCAATGACATCTTGCTCGCCGTCCCAGAATCCCACGGCGATACCGGCAGCATAAGCTGCACCCAAAGCGGTAGTTTCAATAATCTTGGGGCGGATCACAGGAACTCCGAGAATATCTGCCTGGAACTGCATGAGGAATTCATTTGCAGTCATGCCGCCATCAACACGCAATTCGGTGAGCTCTACGTCTACTCCGGCGTGATCGATATCTGCGTTCATCGCATCGAGAACTTCGCGAGTCTGCCACGCGGTTGCCTCCAGAGCGGCGCGGACGATATGCGCCCGGTTAATATAGCGGGTTAAGCCCACAATAACTCCACGCGCATCGGAGCGCCAATGCGGTGCAAATAGCCCGGAGAAAGCCGGTACCACGTAGCACCCACCGGAGTCTTCCACGCTGGTTGCCAGCTTTTCAGATTCAGCAGCGTCGTTAATCATGCGCATGTTATCACGCAGCCACTGAATCAAAGAGCCGGAAACTGCGACAGATCCTTCGAGCGCATAAACGGGCTTGTTATCGCCAATTTTGTAGGCGACGGTGGTGAGCAGACCATTCTCAGAAATAACGGGTTCTTCACCGGTATTCATCAGCATGAAATTACCTGTGCCGTAGGTATTCTTCACCATGCCCTCTTCAAAGCACGCCTGACCAAAAGTAGCAGCCTGCTGATCACCCAAAATACCGGCAATAGGAACCCCGGGCAGAAGACCATTTTGGCGACCTTCCCCCAAAATCTCGGAGGAAGAGTGAATCTCAGGGAGCATCGAGAGGGGGATTCCCATATCTGCTGCAATGGATTCGTCCCACTGCAGAGTCTTGATGTTCATGAGCATAGTGCGAGATGCGTTGGTGACGTCAGTAACGTGAATACCACCATCAGTGCCGCCGGTGAGGTTCCATACGAGCCAGGTATCGGTGTTGCCAAAGAGGAGGTCACCTGCTTCGGCCTTTTCGCGTGCGCCCTCAACATTGTCGAGAATCCACTTAATTTTTGGGCCTGAGAAATAAGTTGCCAGGTGCAAGCCGGTGATATCGCGGTACTTGCCTTCGCCTTCTTTGCCGCCAAGCTCATTGCAAATCTTCTGTGTGCGGGTGTCCTGCCACACGATCGCGTTGTAAACAGGCTCGCCAGTGTTCTTATCCCAGACGACGGCGGTTTCGCGCTGATTGGTAATACCAACAGCGGCGATTTCGTGGTGGTTGATGCCTGCATCAGAAAGTGCATGACCCACTACTTTACGCACATTGCTCCAGATTTCTAGCGGATCGTGCTCAACCCAGCCAGCCTTAGGAAAAATCTGCTCGTGCTCGAGCTGGCCTACAGCCTTGATGTTCGCCTTTTTATCAAACAAAATGGCGCGGGAACTCGTGGTTCCTTGGTCTAACGAAAGGATGTACTTTTTGCGTGCGGGCAGTTTTTTCTCTGCCATATCAACCACTCCTTTGTGATAGTTACTGTGGGGTTTAGTTTAGCTCAACCTCTAAATAGCGAGTAGCGCAGGTACAATCAGCGCGGCAAGTACGGCACCGATAATGGGACCAACCACGGGAACCCAAGCATAGGACCAATTAGAATCGCCCTTGTTTGGAATAGGAAGCAGGGCATGAGCGATACGAGGACCAAGATCGCGTGCAGGGTTAATGGCGTAACCTGTGGGGCCACCCAGTGAGAATCCGATGGAAACGACGATCAACGCGACCGCCAAAGGACCAAGACCTGAAGGAGTCTGCCCTGAAGCCACCACAAATGCAATCAGTACAAAGGTACCGATGATTTCTGAAACTAAGTTCCAACCGTAGGACTTAATAGCGGGGCCGGTGGAGAACACTCCCAGCTTGACGCCATCCTCAGCCGGCTCATCGAACTGCTTCTTATAAGCGAGCCAGCAGGCAATAGCGCCGACGATAGCGCCCACCATCTGACCGGCAAAGTAAACCAACATGTTGCCCAAGGTTGCAGGAACGCCCTTTGTTAGCTCATTCCCAGCAACCCACTGACCAATGGTTACAGCCGGATTCAAATGCGCGCCGGAAGGACCAGAAACATACACCGCAGCAAAAACTGCTAAACCCCAGCCAAAAGCAATTGCTACCCAACCAGCACCCTTGGCATGCGATTTGTTCAAACTATTAGCTGCACAAACGCCAGCACCCAACAAAATAAGTACCAAAGTGCCCAGGAACTCAGAGGAAAAAAGCCCTAAAGACGTCGGTATGCCGTCTGCGCCGGTAAGAAGGGTAGACCCTCCTGCAAGCAGACCATTCATAGTAAATCCTTTCAATCAAGGAATAAATCAGTGAGTGCGCTAAACACCATCCCCTCGGCGATTTAGCGCACTCAAACGGAGGTACTCATGCACTTAGTATGTTTACCTATGGGTTATGAAGCGTTGTTCAACTTCTGACGGGGAGCTACGCTCTCAACGTTCTCAAGATGAGCAACTGCCTCAGAATCTGTGGAGGTTTTCTCCGCCGCAGCAATAGCCTCAACACGCTGACGGTATAGATCAACTTCATGCTGGGCATCCTTCTGAGACCAACCAAGTTCAGGGGCCATCAGTGCAACAATTTCTTCGGCCGAAGAAAGCCCACGATCGCGCTGCTCCAAGTCCAGACGAACACGGCGAACCAGAACATCTTCAAGGTGAAGCGCACCCTCAGCTTGAACCGCGTACACAACATCTGCACGCAAGAACTGCGGAGCATTTTTCAAGGGCTCACCGAGGTCCGGATTCTTCTCAATGAGAGACACTAAATCGGTAATTTCTGCACCGTAGCGCTCTAGCAGATGCTCCTGACGTTGCTTATCCCACCCCTGTTTCTTGGCAATAGAATCAATCGAACCCAGAATTGCTCGATACCCGTTTGCACCCACCAGAGGAATATCAGAAGTCACACTGGGGCGGCTCTTCGCATCATCGCCGAGCGCAAAATCGACAGCATCTTCTGCCATCACGCGGTAGGTGGTGAGCTTGCCACCAGCAATTGCACTCATATTCGGGGCAATTTCCGTAACGGTGTGCTCCCGAGAGACCTTGGTGGATGACTTCTCTGAGCCTTCTTTGAGAACCGGCTGAAGCAACGGGCGCAGACCCGAGTAGGTGCCAATGATGTCATCCTGGGTCAGCTCTTCAGCAATAAGTTCATTAGCCTGATCCAAGACATACTGAATATCCTGGGAAGTAGCAACAGGATTCTCAATATCCTCGGTATAGGGAGTATCAGTGGTGCCGATGATCCAATAGCGTTGCCAGGGAATAATGAACAGGACGGATTTCTCGGTCTGAGTAAAAATACCTGAGGACGCTTGGATGCGCTCGCGAGGAACCACAATGTGGATACCCTTAGAAGCAAGAACCTTCAAGCCGGCGTCTTTCTGCGCCATGGATTCTGTCTCTTCGGTCCAGACACCGGTGGCATTGATAATTTTCTTCGCTTTAATTTCGAGTTCGGCATCGGTTTCGAGATCCTTGACGACTGCACCGTTCACAGCTCCTGAGGAATCTTTGAGAATGCTAATAACCTGGGTGCGGGGAGCGGCTAGAGCGCCATAGCCAGCTGCGGTGCGCACCAAGTCGATGACGAGACGGGCGTCGTCCACGCGTGCATCGTAAAACTGAATAGCACCGGTGAATTTGTCATCCTTAATGCCCGGGAAGATTTTCTTAGTTCCCTTTTTGGTGAAGTGTCGTTGTGGAGGAACGGTGACGTTGCCACGGGCGCCGGTGAATGCCATGACGTCATACATGCCGATTCCCACCGCTGAATACGCACGTTCGATGACGGGCATTTTCAAAGGCCATAGGAAGGGCTGTGCTTTGACGAGGTGGGGCGCGGTTTTAGTCAGTAGGTTGCCACGTTCTTTGAGGGCTTCTGCCACGAGCTTGAAATCCAAATTGTAAAGATAGCGCAGACCACCATGCACTAGCTTGGAAGACCAGGCCGAGGTTCCTGCTGCCCAGTCGCCCGCTTCGACGATGCCGGTGCGCAGTCCGCGCGTTGCTGCATCGAGGGCGATACCTGCGCCGGTTACACCACCGCCAATAACAAGAATGTCCAGACCTTCTGCGTTGGTCATGGCTTCTAGCGCATGGGCGCGTGATTCTTTAGTGAGTCGTGATTGCTGTGCAAACTGTGCTGATGACACGGCTAAACCCCTTTGATAAGAAAATACCTTTTCTCTATTTGAACTGTTTAATACAGAAGGTGCCAAACACTCTGAACGGATTTTCAAGTAGTATCTTGAAGTGTGAAAGAACGTAACACTCAGCTCTTTGAAGCGGCTCAGCTCTACTACCTGGAACATCTCACTATGGATCAGGTGGGAGCCCGGTTATCTGTTTCACGCGCTACTGTTTCACGGCTTCTCAAAGAAGCGCGGCAGGTGGGACTGGTGCAAATTAATCTCAATGATGATTTCAAACCGAAAAATGACTTAGCGACCAAGCTGGGGGATAGGTTCCGCGTTAAAGCTCTGGTAGTACCCACAAACCCACGCGATTCGGCGTTGGGGCGGATGCAAGCAGTAGCTCGCGAGGCGGGTGTTTTACTCAATAATGTGATGCACGATGACATGGTCTTAGGGGTGGCTTGGGGGTCTACGGTGAGCGAAGTTGCCCGACAACTACCTCCCCGCCCGCTCAAAAACGCTTTGGTTGTACAACTTAATGGGGCGGGTAACGCCCGTCATACGGGTATTCCTTATTCAGGTGCAATCTTGGGGCAGATAGCCGAGGCATTTAGTGCTCAGATGATTCATTTTCCTGTCCCGGCTTTTTTCGATCGCGCCACCACCAAAGAGGCTATGTGGCAGGAAGAATCAGTGCGCTCTGTGTTGAAAATGCAGAGGGTGGCAGACGTCGCACTTTTTGGAATTGGTGCTTTTGGCGGCGCGATTCCCTCGCATGTCTATAACGGCGGGTACTTTACCGAGGAAGAGCAGCGCCGCCTGAGGCAGACCGGTGTAGTGGGGGATATGTGCACGGTTTTTCTGCGGGAGAATGGCACTTTTGCGGACCTTGAGGTGAATAGACGGGCGACCGGTCCGACCCCTGCTGAACTAGTGCGCATCAAACGACGTATCGCGGTGGTCTCGGGAGCGCACCGGCTATCTGCGCTGATGGGGGCGCTCATGACGGGCGCGGTGACCGACCTGGTCATAGATGCGCAGCTGGCGGAGTTGCTGTTGAAAGCTGCCTAAATTCTTCGTCTCGAATGAAAGCCCCCAGACCGCAGAACCATCCACAGGTTCGTCGTCTCCACCAAACACGTCTTCCCCTTCATCAAGCGCAAACGCGAAAAAGGAAGTTGATGCAATCGAATTTGATGGAAATTTCGATAATTTTATCCCCTTACCAGGTGGATGCCGCTTACAAAAACGGTGGCTGGGGGATGACCGAAAAAAGTGGTGACTTTGAGGATGCCTATAAGGGGTAATTTGCCCTAAGGGTCACTAAATCCGCAAAAGTGC
>NZ_JBHUCN010000010.1:0-15007 GCF_042677725.1 Rothia amarae | reverse complement strand
TTTAGTGACCCTTAGGTTAGGCACCTGGAACAATCATGAATCAAACTTCGGCATCGCGGTGTGCCGCCCACTTAAGGGCATCGCGAACCGCGCCTATGGAGAGCTGATCTTGGCTTTCTCGACGGGTAACCATAAAGATTTTCCGAAAATGTTCCTGGGTAGTCTGCAATACTTTCACGCCATAAAGGCCGCCGGAACTTTGCACAATAAATTGAGGCACAATTGCCGCCGCGTACCCAGCTCGTACCAGATGAAGATGGGTGATGACGTCGTCAATATCGAAATCGACACGCGGTTCAAACCCGGAGGCTCGGCAAAGGTTGATA
Organism: Rothia amarae; assembly: GCF_042677725.1. Lineage (NCBI taxonomy): Bacteria > Bacillati > Actinomycetota > Actinomycetes > Micrococcales > Micrococcaceae > Rothia > Rothia amarae. The sequence goes on along the minus strand of NZ_JBHUCN010000010.1, from coordinate 14,681 downwards.
GCCCACTGTCTGCTGGTGTTGCCGGTATTTTCAAAAACCCAGCGTAGATTTTGGGCCTCGGTGAGCTCTTCGGCATCTGTTGCTTGGGGCGCAATGATGTTTAGACGGTCTTCGGTGAGCAATTCGTAAGAGAGTTCTGGAATCTCTGGAATAAAGTGGTTGGGATACGTCTCGGCGATAGTGAGGTCGAATTGCCTACTCTTGGTCAGATTGAGACCAATTTCGGGTTCTATCTGCATCGCGTGGAGCTGAACCGCTGGGTGGTTTTTCTGCAGATATTCAAGGGCTGCAGGTAAAAGAGCGAGGGACGCCGATTGAAAAATAGCGATGCGCACTGTTCCTCGAGCTTCTCCGGTGAGGCTCTCCACCCGTGTTTTCATTGAGTCAAACTCTTCTAGAACTCTGCGCGCGCCTTCAACTAGCACCAACCCTGCGGTGGTGAGCTGAACGCCTCGTCCAACTTTCTGGATCAGCGCGGTACCGGCTTCTTTTTCGAGAACAGAAATTTGCTGGGAGATAGCAGAGGATGTGAGGTGCAGTGTTTTTGCTGCTGCGGTGAGGGTTCCGCGTTCATGAATTTCAAGCAGCATGCGTAGGCGGCGAATGTCATACATGGCATCTCCTGAGACAAACAAACCATTAACTATTTCTTAACTGTATCAGTGAATAAGATTCATTTTTCCTAATACTGTGTTTGCGGTCATAGCGTGTTCCAATAGAGAGAGCATCAACGCCGCTTACGGGCGGCACCCTAGAATCGTTGGGAGATTCCGTGGAATACACTTTCACCTCTGATCACTACCAGCAGCTTGCTGAGCGTGCACAGAAACTCGTTCAAGAATGGCTTAAAGAAGCGCAGAACGTACCTTCCGATCAGGCAGCGGAAATGCTGGCTGGCGTACTCAAAGACCCTAACGGCCTGGACTTCACCGTAGGCTTCGTGGACACCGTCGTCCGCCCTGAAGACGCTTCGGTCGCCGGTACTAACCTTTCTAAGATTTCCTCCCTCGCCCCTGCCTTCCTTCCCTGGTACATGAAGGCTGCCGTTCAGGCTGGTGGCGCGATTGCTGGCAAGGCATCTTGGCCTACCGTTCCCGTTGCACGTAAGGTGCTGCGTGAGATGGTCAGCCACCTCATTATCGACGCACGAGATGAAAAGCTGGGCCCCGCTATCAAGCACCTCACTGAGGGCGGCAATAAACTGAATATCAACCTGTTGGGTGAGGCAGTTCTGGGCGATAAGGAAGCGGAGCGCCGCCTGAGCGAAACCAAGCGTTTGCTCTCCCGCGACGACGTCGATTACGTTTCCATCAAGGTCTCGGCAGTTTCTGGCCCCCATTCGCACTGGGCGTTTGATGAGGTTGTAGAAGAAGCTGTCCGCCGTCTGACTCCGCTCTATGAGCTGGCAGCTAACTCTCCCAAGAAGAAGTTCATTAACTTGGACATGGAAGAGTACAAAGACCTCGACATGACCATCGCAGTTTTCACCAAGATTCTCGACCAGGAGCACCTGCGCGATCTTGAAGCAGGTATCGTACTGCAGGCTTACCTGCCCGATACCTTGGCGGCTATGCAGCACTTGCAGGAATGGGCTGCCAAGCGTGTTGAAAACGGCGGTTCTCGCGTGAAAGTTCGCCTGGTAAAGGGCGCTAACCTGTCGATGGAAATCGTTGAAGCTGTTGTTCACGGCTGGGACGTGACTACATGGGATTCCAAGCAGCTCACCGACACCAACTACAAGCGCGTACTCGATTACGCTTTGCACCCAGAGCGCACCAAGAATATTCGCTTGGGCGTTGCAGGTCAGAACATCTTTGATATCGCTTTCGCTCTTCTGTTGGCAGAAGATCGTGGCGTGGAAAATGACGTTGAGTTCGAAATGCTCATCGGCATGGCTGATCAGTTGGGCGAGGTTATCCGACGCCGCGTGGGGCACATTTTGCTCTACACCCCGGTTGTTCGCCCTGAAGAATTCGACGTCGCAATTTCTTACCTGGTACGCCGTCTGGAGGAAAACGCTTCGTCTGAGAACTTCATGAGTGCCGTCTTCGATCTGCACCAGAGCGATGAGTTGTTCCAGCGCGAGCAGGCTCGCTTCATGCGTTCGCTCAATTCTGTAACCGATGAGGTTCCCGGCCCTAAGCGTACTCAGAATCGTTTGGAAGAAACCGCTCAGACTGTGTTCCGCCCTCGTTTTGGGTTTGAAAATGCTCCCGATACCGATTCTTCACTGGAGCAAAACCGCGTGTGGGGTCGTGACATTCTTGAACGTTCCAAGACAACTGAAATTGGTCTTCAGGCACTTAAAGATAACGAGCTTTCTTCAGCCGCTCAGGTGGATGAACTGATTGATTCTGTTATCAATGCCTCTAAGCCTTGGGGCGAGAAGTCAGGTGCTGAGCGCGCTGAGGTTCTTCGCAATGTGGGTGTTCAGATTGGTCTGAATCGAGATAAGTTCCTGGAGGTAATGGCTGCTGAAGCCGGTAAGACCCTTGACCAGGGCGACACCGAAGTTTCCGAGGCAATTGACTTTGCTAACTACTATGCTCTACTTGCTGAAAGACAGGAGAAGATGGACGGCGCTTCGCCGGTTCCAGTCAATCTCACCTTGGTAATCCCTCCGTGGAACTTCCCCACCGCTATTCCTACTGGTGGTGTTCTGGCTGCACTTGCTGCAGGTTCGGGCGTTATCTTCAAACCTGCGACTCTCACCGCCCGCACTGGTGCGCTCATCGCAGAGATTCTCTGGGAAGCTGGAGTACCCCGCGAGTTGATGCGCCTCATTAAGGTGACTGATAAGGAAGCTGGAAAGAAGCTCATTTCCTCACCTGCTGTGGACCGTTTGATTCTTACCGGTGGTTATGAAACCGCTGAAACCTTCCGTTCATGGCGTAAGGATCTGCCCCTGTTCGGTGAGACCTCTGGAAAGAACTCTATTATTGTGACGCCGAATGCGGATCTTGATCTTGCAGTCAAAGACGTCGTACAGTCGGCATTTGGCCATGCAGGTCAGAAGTGCTCGGCTGCTTCAACCGTCATTCTGGTTGGTAGCGTTGCTACCTCCAAGCGTTTCCACCATCAGTTGGTAGATGCGGTGCAGTCTTTGCATGTGGCTTACCCCCAGGATATTGAGTCTGAGATGGGCCCCGTCATTGCACCTGCTGAAGGCAAGTTGCTTTCCGGTTTGACCGAACTGGGAGAGGGGGAGCACTGGGTTATTGAGCCCAAGAAGTTGGATGAATCCGGTCGTTTGTGGTCGCCCGGTGTTCGTGCCGGCGTCAAACCTAACTCTGAGTATCACTTGACCGAGTACTTTGGTCCTATTCTTGGCGTCATGACAGCTAAGACTTTGGAAGAAGCAATTGAGCTACAGAATGCAACTGACTATGGTTTGACTGCCGGTTTGCATTCGCTCGATTCCGGCGAACTTAAGTTGTGGCTTTCCAAGGTTCAGGCGGGCAATCTCTACGTCAACCGCGGTATTACCGGTGCTATCGTGCAGCGTCAGCCCTTCGGTGGTTGGAAGAAGTCAACCGTTGGATCCGGTACCAAAGCGGGTGGCCCTAACTACCTCACCGCTTTGACCGACTGGGAGTCCAAGGAATCGCAAAGCACCGCTTCACCTACCTCGGTGGCAGTTCGCGAAGTAATCGGTGCGGTGCGCGAACCTTCCTCGGTCGATCAGAGCGAGCTTGAGTTCTTGCTGCGCTCGGCGTCCTCTGACTCCCTCGCATGGAATTCTGAGTTTGGTATTGGTCATGACCCCAGCCAGCTCGGTGTTGAGCGCAATATTTTGCGCTATGTGCCCCAGGCAGTTCAGGTTCGTGCAGATTCAGATGCAAGCACTCACTCCGTTGTACGTGTTCTGCTAGCTGGTTTGGCCGCAGGTGCACCGGTTTACCTCTCCACTGCAAAGCCGCTTCCCGTGGCTGCGAGCGGTGCACTAGAGAACCACGGTGTGAAAATCACTGTGGAACCAGATGCTGAATATCGCCAGTGGCTCAGTAAACAAGCTCAGCGTGATGTGCGCGAATTCGAGGGTGGCCCTTTGGAAGGTTCTCGTATTCGCCTGGTAGGTTCGGACGCCGTTGGCATCTTCGAAGCCCTCGGTGGGCGTCCTGACATTGCCGTCTACACCCAGCCTGTCACTGAAGCTGGCATGATCGAAATGCTCCCGTTCCTCAAGGAACAGGCTGTTTCGATTACCGCTCACCGCTTCGGCAACCCTAACCGCTTCTCCGAAGGCGTTATCTAAGGGTAAGAGCTGAGTAAATGAAGGAGGTAACCTCGCCGGGGGTTACCTCCTTACCTTAAACATCTCGTGCACTTTGAATCGTGAAGTGCACGAGGCACCGGCAAATATGAGATACTTAATGTGAGCGCAATCGCTATTGAGCGTTTGCCTCTTTGCACGCAGGATTCACTCCATAGCATCGTGCGCTCGGCCGCTTATGAAGAGGGCTACCGCACGCATTTGAAAGGAAAGCCATTATGAGCGAAGTACCCGCAAATCTTTCTTACACTGCTGAACACGAATGGGTTACCAGCCTCACCGACGAGGGTACCGTTCGTATCGGTATTACCGACCACGCACAGGATTCCTTGGGCGATGTCGTTTATGTTGATCTTCCTGAGGTTGGCGACTCCCTCGAAGCTAACGAAAGCTTCGGTGAGGTTGAGTCCACTAAGTCTGTTTCAGATCTTTTTGCACCCATCAATGGTGAGGTTGTAAAGATTAACGAGGCCTTGGAAGACGACGCAGCACTGGTTAACTCTGATCCTTATGGCGAGGGCTGGCTCATCGAGGTTAAGCCTGCAGATGAGGCAGAACTTGAAGGTCTTTTGGATGCAGAGGGTTACAAAGCTGAAATCGGCTAATCCCGTAGATCTGTAATTACCGGCTACTCTTTGAAGCAGCCGGTAATTTTTTTGCTTAAATCTGAATAATTCTATGCAAGATTGAGGCTTACTGGCTAAGATTGGACGAGAGCTTCAATGTTTACCGATTCGTGACCATTGAAAATCCCTAAAATCCTGCCGCATCCTGGCTTTTTGCCTTATGAGGGTGCGTTATTTCATTGAGGAAGTATAGATGCCCAATAACGAGGCTCACCCCCAAACATCTGCTCTGACTGCTCTTGCTGCGAATGCGCAGCTTGGCGGGCAGCCTGCCTACGCACCTACCCAGGAGGAGCTAGCCGCTATTGCGACTCTTCCCGAGGGGTCAGCTTTGCTGATTGGTACGAACGGTGAACTTCGCGGTGCACGTTTCTTGCTGAATATTGAAACGGATGAGACCGGCGCCGTCAAGCCTATCGTAGCTGGTCGTAGCCCCAACTCAGACGTTTACCTGAACGACGTCACTGTATCTCGCCAGCACGCAGCTTTCTTGCCCAACGCCGGTACTTTTGAATTGATTGATAATAATTCTCTGAACGGTACTTATGTGAATGGTGACCGTGTAGATAACGCATATCTGCAGAACGGATCGCAAATTAACATCGGTAAGTTCCACTTCTCGTTCTTCTTGGGCACCGGCAAATAATGTCGGAATTCTCAGAAACTCAGCAAGAAAAAGAGGGGACTGAGGAATCTCAGATTAAAGCGGCTAAGGACAAAACCATTGGGCAAGTTCTCAGTGCTTTAGATGTCGATTTTCCCGGCATTAGCGCTTCCAAGATTCGTTTCTTGGAGGACCGAGGATTGGTACACCCGCAGCGTACAAATACCGGTTACCGCAAGTATTCTGCTGCAGACGTTGAGCAGCTCCGGCTGATTCTTCTACTGCAACGGGATCGGTACCTGCCACTAAAAGTTATCAAAGAGCTGGTGGAATCCAACACTTTGCATGAAGTTGCAGTGGGGCCTGAGCCGGCGTCTACGTCGCCATCTGAGACTGCTCCGTCTCAGGAATCAGCTGAGTCTCAGCCTGCCCTGTCTGATTCTCCGCTGGCAAGCATCAAAGACAGCGGTGCCACCTATACTTTGCGTGAGCTCTCTGCAGCTGCTGAGGTAGATATGCCTCTATTGAGGGAACTGATTAACTTTGGGCTGATTAGGGAAAATAACGGTGTCTACGACGACTACGACGTCGTGGTCACCCGCGTTTGTTCCGAGCTGACCTCCCACGGTATCCAGCCTCGTCATCTGCGCCAGTTTAGAGCGGCTGCAGAGCGAGAAGTCGGTTTGGTTGAGACCGCTGTAGCTCCGCTGGCTTCGAGAAAAGACGAAGATTCCCAGGCGAAAGCGGCAGCCCGCGCGTCGGAAATCGCCCAGCTATGCTTGCGGCTTCACATGGCACTGGTTGCATCGTCAATGCCCAGCTTCTAAACCTGCAATTTCTTTTAAAACCACTCCTGCGCGTGTTAAGCTAAGGAGTCCTGAATGCGGCAGAGATGCCGCATTCAGAATTTAAAAACAGCAATATTCCATCAGGTGCACCCCGGATTAACCGAGGATTGCGTTGCCGTGGCGGTATTATTGCTAGAGTCCCTGTTTACACTACGGTTAGGATCACCACATGGTAGCTAACGAGAACGCCGGCTCTGCACGCTCGGCCTCATCGGTTCGTCCATTGAACTCCGCTACCGGTTTCGCCGCAGTGCCGATGGATCAGCCTCTTTTGGGGTTTGATGCCGTGATGCCTACCGAACCTCCTCAGGGAGAGCAGGGCGTCCTCTTTACCGATTCGCTGTCTTTGGTGGATGAAAATCTTGGTTATCGAGGTCCCACCGCATGCAAGGCTGCCGGTATTACTTACCGTCAGCTTGATTATTGGGCTCGTACCAAGCTGGTTACTCCCACGGTGCGTTCTGCATCGGGTTCGGGTTCTCAGCGTCTTTATTCTTTCCGCGACGTTCTCGTGTTGAAAATTGTGAAGCGCTTACTCGATACCGGCGTGTCTTTGCAGCAAATCCGCACCTCGGTGGAGCATCTGCGCACTCGCGGGGTAGAAGATCTTTCGGGTATTACCTTGATGAGCGATGGCATATCAGTCTACGAATGCACCTCACCCAATGAAGTCATTGATTTGGTGCAGGCTGGTCAGGGTGTATTTGGTATCGCTATCGGCCGCGTCTGGCGCGAACTAGAGACTAACTTGGCAAAGCTGCCGGGCGAGAGTACCCAGAGCTTGGATGAAACTGAAATACAAGATGAGCTGCACGCTCGTCGCGTTCAAAAAGCAGCATATGGCTCTTAAAAATTGAGAAACTTGACAATGAAAAAATGACCCCGATTCCTCGGGGTCATTTTTTGTGAGCCTGTTTAGTTCAGCAAGCCTTCGAGAAGGTCAGTTAGCTTCTGAGCAAAGTCTTGCGCTGCGGGCTCAGGCCAGAAATGTACGGGGTAGGCAGAACCCTGAATACGCTGGAAAGACTCGAACTCGGGGAGTGAGGGGACAGCTACCAGCTCGCCAAAGAGGGTAGTCATTTCTTCAATGCGGTAGTTATGCTCGGGGTTGTTATCTTGCACCTTATTGATGACGACGGATGCCGCACCCACCGAATACTCAGAATTTTGTTCGAACCGGGCAATGGCGCGAAGGGTTCGCTCTGTACCTGCAACGGAGAACAGCGATGGCTCTGCAATAGAAATCACGCGGTCAGATGCTGCCCATGCCATAGAGGTGAGCCTGCCAAGAGTGGGTGGGCAGTCTATGAGCACGAGATCGTAGTCTTCTACTTCACCATCGAGAAGTTGACGGAGGCGGGGGAGAGCTTTCTTCAAAGTCAGTGATTCGAGGGCTGTGGTTGCCGCTGAACCGCGCACCACATCTACTGAGCCACAGCGGAATCCAGCAGGATTGGTGAGTTCTTGGTGTTCCTCAACGCTATCGGTTTCTAGGTCGGGATTCGCGGTTTCGTCTTCGTATTCCACCTCTACAGCGGAAGTGTCTTCGGTAACGTACTCGTAGCCTTCATCCAGCTCGTCGTAGTTAGACTCCCCGTATTCTTCAGCGCGGGAGTCATCATCAATCGCTGATCCCTCTGCAGTATCTACCGCATCCTCTGCCGGGTCTTCGGTATCTGGCTCTTCGTCATCCTCAGCGAAGTCTTCCGCCTCATTTTGAAGCTGGCGTTCCATGACTGCTTTTTCTGCTAGAGCATTCCATCCGGAGGGGACTATTTCTTCAGAGAGAGTAAATTTCTTGGGACGGGAAAGCATGGTGCCGACGTCGGTTCCGCCGTCTTCGACAGCCAGGCCGGTGCTGGCGTCACCGTGGGGGTCCATATCGACCACTAGAACACGCATGTCTGCGGCAAGGGCTGCTGAAGCTAGTCCTAGAGTGACCGATGTTTTGCCTACGCCCCCTTTGAGGCTGCTGATACTCACCATAAGAGGCATGAAATTGGTCCCCCAATAAATCGTGTGCGAATGCTCGACGTAAACCGAAAAAGCTTTAAGTAATGCTATCGAATCTCGTCGTAACTCTTAGGCAACCTTAGTCCCCAATTCAGTGATAATTTCTCCAGATTTTTCCCGAACTATTCAAATCAAAAGCTGATTGAAGATAAATATTTCCACTTTATGAACTATTGAGTTGACCAATACGTAGATACAAGTACTGATGGTTTACGGTATTAGTAATGCGGCACACTGGCGTGTGTCTTGTCTCTACCAACTTTCTGAGACTGAGAGGAACACATTTCTATGTTTGAAAAAGTTCTTGTAGCAAACCGCGGTGAAATTGCCGTTCGTGCTTACCGAGCTGCCTATGAATTAGGCGCAAAGACTGTCGGCGTCTTCCCTTACGAAGACCGCCATTCGATTCACCGCCAGCAGGCGGACGAAGCTTACCCAATCGGCGAAGAAGGGCACCCCGTTCGCGCCTACCTGGATATTGATGAGATTATCCGCATTGCCAAAGAAGCCGGTGCAGATGCCATTTATCCCGGATATGGATTTCTTTCGGAAAACCCCGATTTAGCCCGTGCAGCGGCTGAAAACAACATCACCTTCATCGGTCCAGCTCCCGAAGTGCTAGAACTAGCAGGCAATAAGGTGGAAGCGCTCAAAGCCGCGCGCCGAGCCGGAATTCCTGTGTTGAATTCTTCGGAACCTTCCACCGACACTGACTACCTGATCGCTGAGGCAGACAAGATCGGTTTCCCCGTCTTCGTTAAGGCTGTTGCCGGTGGTGGCGGTCGCGGTATGCGCCGTGTTGAGACCCGTGAGGCTTTGCCCGATGCACTGGCTGCTGCCATGCGTGAGGCAGACACAGCTTTTGGCGACGCTACCGTCTTCTTGGAACAAGCTGTACTGCGCCCTCGCCATATTGAGGTGCAGATTCTGGCGGATAACGAAGGCAACATCGTGCACCTCTTTGAACGCGATTGTTCGCTGCAGCGCCGCCACCAGAAAGTTGTGGAAATTGCACCAGCGCCGAATCTTGACGAAGAAATCCGTCAGGCGCTCTTCCGCGATGCGGTTAAATTCGCCAAAGAACTGGGTTACCAGAACGCCGGCACCGTGGAATTCTTGGTTGATACCGCCGGTGAACGCGCTGGTCAGCACGTCTTTATTGAGATGAACCCGCGCGTGCAGGTGGAACATACCGTCACCGAAGAAGTCACCGACGTCGATATTGTGCAGTCGCAGATGCGTATTGCGGCAGGCGAAACCCTCGAAGATTTGGGCATCCGCCAAGACGAACTCCACGTGCGCGGCGCCGCTCTTCAATGTCGTATTACCACCGAAGATCCTGCCAACGGCTTCCGCCCCGACGTCGGCAAGGTAACCTACTACCGCTCCGCCGGTGGCTCTGGCATTCGTTTGGACGGTGGCACCGTCTACACCGGTGCTCAGATTTCCCCGCACTTTGATTCCATGCTGGTGAAGCTTACCTGCCGCGGTCGTACCTTCCCCGCAGCGGTGCAGCGTGCCCAGCGGGCGTTGGCGGAATTCCGTATACGCGGCGTCGCAACTAATATTCCGTTCCTGCAGGCTGTGTTGGAAGACCCCACATTCCGTTCGGGCGATGTTTCCACGCCGTTCATTGACGAACACCCTGAGCTGGTCAACAAAAAGCCGCTGGGGGATAAGGGCACAAAGGCACTACAGTACCTTGCTAACGTAACGGTGAATCAGCCGAACGGTCCTCGGATTGAAGGACCTGACCCCCGTCAAAAGCTCCCTCGTTACCCTGGGGATAAGGTAGAAGAACCCTTCCGCACCCCCTTCGATTCATCTAACCATGAGCCTCCTGCCGGTTGGCGCAAGAAGCTACAGGAGCTGGGTCCCGAGGGATTCGCCAAGGCTTTGCGCGAATACAAGCCTGTGGCAGTCACCGATACGACGTTCCGCGATGCTCACCAATCGCTTCTTGCAACGCGCGTCCGTACTCGTGATTTGCTGGCGGCAGCTCCTGCAGTGGCTCACGTAACCCCCAATATCTTCTCGATTGAGGCATGGGGCGGTGCAACCTATGATGTAGCTCTGCGCTTCCTCTCCGAAGACCCTTGGGAACGCCTGCGCTATCTACGCGAGGCTATGCCTAACATTCCGATTCAGATGCTTCTGCGCGGTCGCAATACGGTGGGTTATACTCCCTACCCGGTTGAGGTAACCGACGCGTTCGTGAAAGAAGCTGCCGAAACGGGCGTCGATATTTTCCGTATCTTCGATGCGCTCAACGACGTTTCACAGATGACTCCGGCTATTGAGGCTGTTCGTAAGACAGGCACTGCCGTTGCCGAAGTGGCTTTGTGCTACTCGGGTAATCTGCTTGACCCCAACGAGAAGGTCTACACCCTCGATTACTACCTCGATTTGGCTCAGCAAATTGTGGACGCCGGTGCACACATTCTGGCTATCAAGGACATGGCGGGACTTTTGCGCCCCGAAGCAGCTCGCCAGCTGGTGACTGCTCTGCGCGACCGTTTCGACTTGCCGGTTCACCTGCACACCCACGATACTGCCGGGGGACAGGTAGGAACGCTGCTTGCCGCTGTTGAAGCGGGAGTGGACGCCGTCGACGTCGCCACTGCAACCATGGCAGGTACTACCTCGCAGCCTTCGTTCTCCGCATTCGTTGCTGCTATGGATGGCAACGCTCGTGAGCCTGAGATTGATTTGGATGCGGTTCTTTCGCTCGAACCCTATTGGGAAGCAGTGCGTAAGATTTACAAGCCGTTCGAGAACGGCCTGACCTCGCCGACAGGTCGCGTGTACAACCACGAGATTCCCGGCGGACAGCTATCCAACCTGCGTGCGCAGGCAACCGCTTTGGGCTTGGCGGATCGCTTTGAGGCGATTGAGGATATGTACGCCGCCGCTGACCGCATGCTCGGCCATATTGTGAAGGTGACGCCGTCGTCCAAGGTAGTAGGCGACCTCGCTCTGCAACTAGTGGGCATGGGAGTTGACCCTGAAGAATTTGAGAAGAATCCGCAGAGCTTCGATATTCCCGACTCGGTGATTGGCTTCCTCAACGGCGAGCTGGGCACTCCGCCCGCCGGCTGGCCTGAGCCTTTCCGCACAAAGGCGCTGGAGGGCCGTAAGCTGTCCAAGCCCGGTGTGAATGAGCTGTCTGATGAAGACCGCCAGGCTCTCCTGGGCGATTCGGAAATCCGCCGCGCCACGTTGAACCGCTTGTTGTTCCCTGCACCAACCCGCGAGTTTGAAGCGGTACGTGAAGAATTTGGCGACGTTTCCATTCTGCACACCCGCGACTTCCTCTACGGCATGATGGAAAACCGTGAACACGTGATTTCCCTCGGTAGGGGCGTACGTTTGATTGCCACACTGCAGGCGATTTCCGAGCCTGACTCTAAGGGTATTCGTCACGTGATTTGCACCCTGAACGGGCAGTCACGCACCGTGGAAGTTCGCGATAACTCGGTTGAATCAAATGTGAAGGAAGCAGAAAAAGCAGATCCTTCAAATAAGGGTCATATCTCAGCTCCATTTGCAGGAGGCGTGACCGTTACCGCTAAGGTCGGCGATAAGATTTCTGCTGGTGACCAGGTAGCAACCATCGAAGCGATGAAGATGGAAGCCTCAATCACCTCGCCGATTGGCGGCACCGTTGAACGCGTAGTGTTCGACGACGTCGCTCAGGTACAGGGCGGAGATCTGCTGCTGGTGCTGAAGACGGACTAGGGAGCTTATTCATAAGGTTCTTTTGATGCCGAACAAGCACAGCAACGGTGAACTAACCTTCTCGCCTGGCTCGCTGGCGCTCGCAAAGGCGATTCATGCCAGACCCAGCCAGTTCACCTTACTGCTGTGCTTGTTCGGCATTCCCATCCTATGAAATAAGCAGTTTGTACCAGATAGTGCACGAGGTACCAGAAATTTTCCCAGTACAGTGTGCGCTATCTGGTACAAATGCTTTCTGCTCAAGCGGGCAGTTAGGGATGCTCCGGCTTGAATACACGAAAAGCGTTGAATGCTCACCAATTCCGTTGGGCAATCAACGCTTTTTGTGTACTCAAATTACAGGACGTCGCTGGGATAAGTTCAGGTTTTAGTAGCTGGCTGGATGCTGCATCATCAAGCCAAATAACAGACTCATTATGTAATCGAGGCCTGATTATTTATTAACCATTCAAACCATCGACGAGGAAATATACTCCCCCTGCTATTGCAGCAACGATGGGTGCAAGTAAGAGAGCTCGATGCTTAGAGGTACCCCATCTAATGTTGAAAAGTGAGAGTACTAAGAGCTCTATATGAGGACGGTTTTCTGGGGGAGTTATCTTAACGCTTTTCCAGTTCACATGCTGATAGGTCAATAGAACAGAGCCTACGAATATGGCAAATAAACCCAGCAAAATAAGAGCCCAGCCTGTATCTGTATTTGAAAAAATCTCTGACTCCTCTGGCTTAGGAAACCATAACCCGTTGGCGATGATACCTATTCTTCTCCATAATCAAGCAGTCCTGCAATAAGTTGTTGACCAAACCCTTCCTTCGACTCCCCGTTGATGGTGACAATAACTCACGACGCCGAAGATGGAGTAACCCGTCTCGGGTTCAACAGGGATAACAGGGTACTTGGAGTTTTCCGGTAGCAACCAACCGCTGCTGCGCCGATCAACATCTGTCCGTTTAACAGTGAACTCACCATCCAAAGAAGCGACGACGATTTTCCCCGTCTCCGGTGTGATAAAGCGGTCAACGACGATCTCATCCTGGTCATAAATACCCTAGCCCTCCAGCGAGTTCCCATATATATATGTAAGAAGCAGGTATTGGCAGGGTCTTTGACCAGTATTTTATTCAGATCTATCTGGGTATGCTGATAATCCTGAGCAGGGGAAGGAAACTGAGAAAACCATACCCCTGTATAGAACAGAGTTCTGACAAGATAAGGACTCATCATGAGGAATTGGTGAGTCCACTAGTAGCATGTGTGAATCCTGCTCACCACGTACGGGTAGCGACGATAAGAGCTAAGAGACATCACCCCTACCCGCCGGACCTCTTATCACTCTTTAACGAAAGGCGGGAGAGGAACAGAACTGCTCAACTCTCCCACAATTCCTCACACTCACAACGACCCATGGCAGAGCCATATCGTCTGCCACATCATCCTTCCTAAAAAGTATTACTCCACCCATTACTCTTCGTCGCAGTAGCAACTGCACCAGAGGCAGAAGTCACAGTCGCTGACTGCTCATAATGATAAATCCGCGAGGGCAACGTTGTCCCTGTTTGACAGGAGGAGACAAACTTAAAATTCGAACTCGTAGGCTGAGTCCACGACGTACCCGAAACCGTAATAGGACACGTATAAGTTGAAGTGTATTCACGGAAAACCACCCCGTTATAGGTCGTGGTTTTACCGCTAGCTACTGGAACACTCCAACACGTGGAAGTGTTAGCGACTCGGGTGAACGTGGTTCCAGACTGCACTGGTAACCAGTAGGAGCCTTTAGGATTGGTTACTTTAGATGTGCTTTTAAGATTGTTAACAGTCAGGTAGGAGTTTTGAGTGCTTAGCTGGCTGATTTGAACCTGCACCTTACCGGCACATGAGTAAGGGGTGACGGTTTGCCCTGAGGCGACCGCCCAAGCGAAATAAGTAGAAGATGCAATCGCAACCGTAGCTGAAGCAGAATAGGCCGGTGTGGTCACCGAGGCGATGATAACCGGTGCAGCCCAGGCTGCGCCTTGAGTGAGGCTTCGTCGACTGATTTGGGGGTTATTAGTCATGACCTATTCGTTTCGTTTTTTCCGTATACTTGTTTTCTTTCATCTCATCGTACCCACAAAATCGCTGCCCCTGCATGATAGGCGACACTATTAAGCTCTGAGGGCGCTATGCGTCCAAAGATATTCCCTGGGGTTTTACCTGAAAAACAGGAGGGTAGACGTCCAGAGCTACTTTTAAGAACTATTAGGAATTCACACGCGTTAAAGTTTAACCGGAGTAGACATTTCCCTAATTTCATCAGATATGGGTGACGGCGAGTAGCTTAAGAGGCGTCGCCGGTATAGGGGCAGGTTTTAGCTTCTAGAGTATATGGAGGCTTATTCATAAGGGGTCCGAAGCCGCAAAAAAAATCAGCGCCCGCACCACCGAAAACACCTGCAAATAAACACCGAGCGGCCGACGGAAGCCCGTATGTAAAACCCGCCAGGTCTTCACCTGCGCAATCGTCCGTTCAACCACCGAACGTAACCGATTGATCCTCCGATTATTCTCCTTCACCCTAGCCCTCATCCTTGCACCC